>CAJBMJ010000317.1 GCA_903954045.1 uncultured beta proteobacterium
CGGGGCAGACGCTGGGTACCACCCGCGCCGGGGATCAAACCCAATTTGACTTCGGGAAGCGCAATGCTGGTGCCAGGGGCTGCAATGCGGTAATGCGCGCCCAATGCCAACTCCAGGCCACCACCCATGGCTACCGTATGGATGGCTGCCACCACCGGTTTCGGTGAGTTTTCAAGTACGCCGATGACGCTAAGCAAGTTGGGCTCTTGCAGCGCTTTGGGCGAACCAAACTCCTTGATGTCGGCACCGCCCGAGAAGGCTTTACCAGCGCCTGTGATCACGATGGCTTTGATGGCTGCGTCGGCGTTCGCCTTGGTCATGCCATCGCTGATGCCCTGGCGGGTAGCCAAACCGAGTCCGTTGACCGGCGGGTTGTCGAGTGTGATTACGGCGACATCGCCATGGGTTTGGTAGTGGGCGGTCATGCTTGCATTCCTCGAAAGTAAAAATAGAACGATCGTTCGTTTTTGATTGTAAAAGAGATGGGGAGGCTGAAATTCAGGGTTTGTCCCAGTTGAGACAGACCTAGACTTCCAGCCACTCCTTGCGGATATAGGCGTTGGCACGCAACTCGTCCGGCGTGCCTTCAAACACGATGCTTCCGTGGCCCATGACCAGGCAGCGGTCGGAGATCTTCATGGCGATGGTGAGTTTTTGCTCGATCAGCAGCACCGAAATACCGCGTTTGCGCAGTTCCTGCAGATACTCGGCCACCAGTTCCACAATCTTGGGAGCCAGGCCTTCGGTAGGCTCGTCAATGATGATCAGGTCCGGGTCTCCCATCAGGGTGCGGCACAGCGTCAGCATTTGCTGCTCACCACCAGAGAGCACCCCAGCTTCGGTGTGTTCGCGTTCCTTGAGTCGGGGAAACATCTTGTACATGTCGTCAAACGACCAGCGGGCGTTTTTGCTGCCCCGCTTCTGCCCCAGAAGCAGGTTTTGGTGCACGGTGAGTTTGGGGAAGATGTCGCGGTTCTCGGGCACATAACCCAGCCCCAAGTGGGCTATTTCATAGGCCTTTTTGCCCTGGGTTTCCTGCCCACGCCACAGCACAGAGCCGCTGCAGTCGACCAAGCCCATGATGGCCTTGGCGGTAGTGGAACGACCCGAGCCATTTCGCCCCAGCAAGGAAACGATCTCGCCTGCGCCCACACGCATGTCCACACCATGCAGTACATGGCTCTTGCCGTAAAAGGCATGCAAATTGGTGATGTTCAGCAGTTTGTCGGTCATGTCAGTGCCCTCCCGCCTGAGCATCGGCCACAGTGGAGCCGAGGTAGGCCTCTTGCACTCGCTCGTTGGCCCGCACGGCTTCGGGCGTGTCAAAGGCAATCACCTCGCCATACACCACCACTGCAATCTTGTCGGCAAGCCCAAACACTACGCCCATGTCGTGTTCAACGGTCAGCAGGGTTTTGCCTTCGGTTACTTTCTTGATGAGGGCAATAAATCGCGAAGTCTCGCTTTTGCTCATGCCTGCGGTGGGTTCGTCCAGCAGAATGACACTGGCACCACCGCCAATGGTGATGCCAATTTCCAGGGCACGCTGCTCGGCATAGGTGAGGTTCATGGCCAACACGTCGCGCTTACGATCGAGCTTGATCATGTGCATCAGCTCGTCGGCGCGATCGTTGGCGTCGTTCAGATTGACCAGAAACTTCAGAAACGTGTATTTGTAGCCCAGGCTCCAAAGCACACTGCAGCGCAAGTTCTCGAACACACTGAGCTTGGGAAAGATGTTGGTAATCTGAAAACTGCGGGACAAACCCAGACGGTTGATTTCAAACGGTTTTTTGCCGTTGATGCGATGCCCGTGCAGCAGCACATCACCGCTGCTGGCCTCAAAGCGGCCGCTGATCAGGTTAAACAGCGTGGATTTTCCGGCGCCGTTGGGCCCAATGATGGCGACACGTTCGCCACTCTTCACCGCC
>CAJBMJ010000318.1 GCA_903954045.1 uncultured beta proteobacterium
AGACACCATACGGAAACCGTGGCAAGAATGTGCGGCGTACGCCCGGGATAATTTCTGCGTACAAAAGCGGAACTTGCTCAAGGCGCTTAAGCTGAAGTTCAAAAGCCAACTCAAATTCAGAACCCAGCCCTTTGCTTTGTTCCTCATACCAATCGAACGCTTCGCCAATTTCGCGAACGGCTCGACCGGAAAACTTCAAGCGGTACGCCACGAGCCGCTTTTTAAATGTGCCTTTACTTGATCCCAGGAATAACCGGCCTCTGGGTTTCGCTCAAAGTCGGCCAAACGCGCTTCGAGCTCGGTCTTTAGCTCGGGTGAAACCTCGATGGCATTAGGGAAGGCGGCAATGCTTTCCCAAATAACTTCAACGAGCTGAATGCGCTCCTGCACAGGCAGTTCCAAAATATCGGCAACAGAAATTTGGTTCATGAGATGTAGATTACCACGGACGCTGTTCTGCGCGTTAACGTTTGAGCTAAGCGGAGCCACAGACATCCGCCTTGGGCGACCAGTTAAAGTCTGCCCAACCAGTAGCCTGGCCGCCGACGATGCGCGGCAACGACCAGAACTTCAATGTCTGAATCAACAATCCGATATAGGATGTTGTAAGGAAAACCTGGTACGCGGTACTTTCGAATAGCAGGCGGGGACTCGACTCGATAACGCTCCGGAGCTTCGCAGACAGTCCCCATTGCCTCATCAAAAGCCAATAGGTATCGTGCGCCGAGCCCAATTTGGCAGGACTCGTAGTAGGCCACATGCTCAAGGTGCTCAACGCGCGCGGCTTCGCTAAAAAAGTAACTCACTTGAGCAAGGCATTTGCTTGCCGTCGCACTTCCTCAGCAGGAACGCGTTTGGACAACCCTTGATCCATTTCCGCAGCCCGGTGCGCCGCCTCTTGAAACCAAAGCGGTTCAATTTCGGATTCGGACAGCGCATCAAGGCTGGACAAAAGCTGCGCTGCCAATTCCGCCCGTTGTTGCACGGGGAGGGCCAGCGCTTCGCTGGTAATGGTTGCAGTATTCATGGGCAAATCCTAGCACCAATCTGCAAAGGCTTTAACGTTCGAGCTAAGCGGGCGACGACGGCAGGACGCCAGGCCCGGGCCTGGTGGCCTGCCGTTGGCGCTCCGCTTGAGCGAGGGGTTAGGCATCACTCGCCCTCGAAGTAGTCAGTGTCGATTCTCTTCAGTTCGTAGATACCGACTCTCGCAACGGCGACATTGTGGTCAACCATCAAGCCCACGAGGCGCGCACCATCGATCAGGATGATTTTCGTCGAAATGACATTGGCGTACTCGAGTGCTTCCTTGGTATAGCTTGAAGTCGTTATGAAGACGCCCTTATTCGCTCGTTGCCCCTGAAGGGCACCGGCAAACTTCTGAATCTCTGGCCGCCCGACGACACCTTCCCAGCGCTTAGCCTGAATGTAGATGACGTCGAGCCCAAGCCTGTCCTCTTTGATCATCCCATCAATTCCACCGTCGCCGCTCTTGCCGAGCGCTCGGCCTGCATCTTGGCGTGAACCTCCGTAGCCCATTGCAACGAGTAAGTCAACTACCAGCCTTTCAAAGAAGGCTGGCGAAGACGATTTGACTTGCTCAAGCAACTCGGCTTCCAACTCCCTGCGTACACGCTGGTAGGCGACTGCCATGGCGTCTTCTGGCGTCTGATCGGAAGGTGCGGCCAGCGCTGGCTGTGGCACTTGTCCGTCTTCAGTTTTGCCGCGCGCTCGAAAGACCCGGAATGGCTCGTATTGATTGAGCAAGTTATTGTCGATTCGCGTTGGCTTCTTAACCAGTAGCGCACTACCGTCCTGAGTGATTTTGAAAATCCCGCGCTTCGGAGCTGAGAGAAGACCAGCCTGCTTGAGATATGTCCGTGCCCACCCGACGCGGCTTCCGAATACGTGTGCGGTCCCACTGGGTAGGAGTTCGGTTCGCTCAGCATCCGTGAGCGCGAACTCGTCCGACAGTTTATCTACGGCTTCGCGGAACATGTGTTCAGCGCCGTCTGCTGCAAGTCGCAAGAGTGGCAGCATTATGGATTGGTAGTCTGGGATTGCCATGAAGGTGGATTGTGATGCCTAACTTGATATAGACCGCAAAAATGCGGAATAACATGGGCGTGTGCTCATGGTCTGCGCCTCCTTTACTGCAGTCAAGTGATTGATTCTTATGAATTTTTCGGCAGTATACGGCTTCATTTCTACCCATTGACAAACCATGAAAGTCCGC
This sequence comes from uncultured beta proteobacterium, assembly GCA_903954045.1. GTDB lineage: Bacteria > Pseudomonadota > Gammaproteobacteria > Burkholderiales > Burkholderiaceae_C > Allorhodoferax. The sequence continues at coordinate 2,237 of CAJBMJ010000318.1, forward strand.
AAATCTGCGGTTTAACATCGGGAACACTTCCGCAGCTCGTTTCTCTTGCCCCTCGGAAAGGCTTGAATTTATTGGGATTCGGCATTTCACCGTCTACCCCTGCACCGCAGTCGACTCATCTGCCGGGTGCGCCGGTTTATTCACTTTCATGGCCTCCGACATCCGCGGGAGATGGGCTATGCTCGATTGGCTGTTTTTTCGAATTTCTCCCTAGTGAACACTTCCTCCTCCCTGCCTTCTGCCGCCGCCATGCTGCTGGCCGCCGGACGTGGCGAGCGCATGCGCCCGCTGACCGACACCTGCCCCAAGCCCTTGCTGCAGGTGCAAGGCAAGCCCTTGATGCAATGGCCGCTGGAAGCGCTGGGGCGTGGCGGCTTTGCCCAGGTGGTGGTCAACACCGCCTGGCTGGGCGAGCAGATCGAGCGCGAATTTGGAAGCGTTTTTGGCCTCCAGCCCTCGCCGAATGTGCGCGAGCAGCTATCAGATCAGGAGCAAATCGCAGCAACCCTGCACATCCAGTATTCGCATGAAGGCCGCGATTTTGGCGGTGCGCTGGAAACCGCCGGTGGCATTGCGCGCGCGCTGCCCCAGTTGGGCGAAGTGTTCTGGCTGCTGGCGGGCGATGTGTATGCGCCAGACTTTGTGTTTTCGCAAGAGGCTGTGACGCGCTTCGTGCAGAGCGACATGCTGGCCCACCTGTGGCTGGTGCCCAACCCGGAGCACAACCTGGCAGGCGACTTTGGTCTGGGTGCGGCCGCTGGCACGCAAGCGGGCCTGGCCCTGAACCTGCCCAAGGACACACCGCAGCCGCGTTACACCTACAGCACCATCGGTCTGTACCGGCGTGGCTTGTTCGAAACACCCTGGTGCGACATTACGCCGGGCAACCCTGGCGGTACCAAGGCGGCATTGGCCCCCTTGCTGCGCAAGGCCATGGACCACGGTAAAGTGAGCGCCGAGCTTTATACGGGCCGCTGGACCGATGTCGGCACGCCCGAGCGCCTGGCACAACTCAACACCTGAAACCTATGTCCACCTCTTGCACCCCGTTCTACGCCCAACGCCGCGCTGCCCTGGCCGCCCACATCGGCCCCAAGGGCATTGCCATCCTGCCCACAGCACCCGAGCAGCAACGCAACCGCGACAGCGACTTTCAGTTTCGGCATGACAGCTACTTTTATTACCTGAGTGGCTTTACCGAACCCAAGGCCTGGCTGGTGATTACCGGCGACGGCAAGACAACCCTGTTTTGTCAGCCCAAAGACCTGGAGCGCGAAATCTGGGATGGCTTCCGGCTTGGCCCGGACGCCGCGCCTGCCGCGCTGGGCGTGGACACCGCGTATTCGGTCGACGAGCTGGACACGCGCCTGCCCGGTCTGCTCGATAGCCGCGACGCGGTGTGGTTTCCGTTTGCCACCCACAAGGGACTGGAAACCCGGGTGGACGGGTGGCTGGGTTCGCTGCGGGCGCGCATCCGCTACGGGACACTGACACCCGAGCAGCAGCGCGACCTGTGTGGCCCGCTGGACGAAATGCGCTTGATCAAGGACGCCCACGAGCAGGACCTGATGCGCCGGGCCGCCAAGATCAGCGCCAACGCCCATGTACGCGCCATGCAGAAGTGCGCCGCCATGCTGCGCCAGGGACGCGAGGTGCGCGAGTACCATCTGGACGCCGAGTTGTTGCACGAATTTCGTCGCCACGGCTCGCAGTACCCGGCCTACGGCTCCATCGTGGCCGCCGGTGCCAACGCCTGTGTGCTGCACTACCGCGCCGATGCAGGTCTGGTGCGAGATGGCGAACTGGTGCTGATTGACGCAGGCTGCGAGCTCGACGGTTATGCGTCTGACATTACCCGCACCTTCCCTGCCAACGGCAAGTACACCGGACCCCAACGTGAGCTGTACAACCTGGTGCTAGCCAGCCAGGATGCTGCGGTAGCTGCTACCAAATCAGGAGCGCGCTTTACCGATCCGCATGACGCTACCGTGGCGGTGCTGGCGCAAGGCATGCTCGATGTGGGCCTGCTCGACAAAAACAAGGTGGGCAGCGTGGAGGACGTGATCGAGAAGCGGGCCTACTTCCAGTTCTACATGCACCGCACCGGTCACTGGCTGGGCATGGACGTGCATGACTGTGGTGCCTACACCGAACCCAGCCAGATAGGCCAGACCAGCGAACGCAAAGACGCGCTCACAGGTCAGCTGATCGTGGACCGCCCGGCGCGCATTCTGCAACCAGGCATGGTGCTCACCATCGAGCCGGGTATCTATGTGCGCCCCGGCGAAGGGGTGCCCGAGCACTTCCACAACATTGGCATCCGTATCGAAGACGACGCCATCGTCACCGCGTCTGGCTGCGAACTGATGACGCGCGACGTGCCGGTGGATGCCGATGCGATTGAAGCGCTGATGCGAGGCTAAGGCCCCGGCTACCCAGTGTTCAGAACGTTTGCTGGAGGATCACGCTGACCTGGTGGTAGGTGTTTTCATACAGACGGGCGTTGGACGCATTGAGCGTCTGGTTGAATTCCACCCGGATGGACCGGTCCGGGGACAGTGGCCACTGGGCTGAGAGGTCCAGCATGCGGGTGCGGTCTTCGCGCGGCCTATCCTCGCTGGAGAACCCGGCGTCAAACACGGCATGCCGCCAGCTGTGCCCGGCTGTCCAGCTGGCACCCAGCCAGGTCCAGTGCAGCATGACCGAGAACATGGCGCTGCGGTTGGAGAGGTCTCCGTAGCCATGCACATTGCGCTCCCGACCGGCACTCAAAGTGAAGTCCAGACCGTCAATGCCCGGTAAAGGATTCGCTGTCTGGCTCAAGAAAGCCACGGAACTCACTTCCGAATCGAGGTCGCTCGTATCTGAGGGATGTTTTTGAACTGAGCCTTCGAGCACCACACCCCAGAGTTGCTTGCCGTCGGTCAGTGTCCAGTCGAGCTGGAGGCCCTGTGATGTTTGAAAATGCTGGCCTGCGACATCCAGCGTCTGGGCAGAAAGCCCCACACCCACACTCGACGAACCCACCGGAAAATGCACGGCAGGCTGCACCGACAGCAGGGTCTGGTCAAAGCCCGGGGAACCAGGTGAGCGTTTGAGCAGAGCGTTACCTGCCAGAGAGACCATGAAACCGTCGGGAGACATCCATTCGATGGAGCCCTGCAGCGCGGTTCTGACATGGGTGCCGTCCAATCGGTCGGCACCATCCGGGTAGATGATGGTGCTGTCAGGCGCAAACTGAAAAAGCGGGGAAGTCTGGGACTCGGTGCCCACACCGACCTCCATCTGAAAATGGCTTGTGGGGGTGACCTGGGCCCATGCTTGCGCCATGCCCAGCCACACCACCCACCCTATTGCGGCTCGTACTGCCCACAGGCATTGACGAGCCAGGGACATTACACGCCCTTGCGGCAAACTTGCTGAACCTTGTAGGTGCCGTCGGCTTGCAGGACAGCCTGGGTGCGGCATTTGACGCCGTTGCCAATGCTGCGGGCATTGCCTTCACGGGCCACGGCGGCGGTCGAAGCCATGCTGACCAGGCAGACAACGAAGGCGCTGGCGAGCAAGGAGCGGGAGATAAGGGAGTTACGCATGATGAAGTTCCTTTTGAAGGTGGGTTAGGTTCATGCCGCAATGGCAAAAATCCTTGCGACGTACGACTTAACGCGCAAACCATGCCAACTCCCATTGAGGGAACTTTATTCAATGAAATCAACAACTTAGATAAAACTCTCTTTAATTCATTGGAGACTACATGGCATATAACCCACCACATAGGGTGATATGCCCCACTATTTAGACCCACCCTTGGATTCCAATGCTTCCCGAGGAAATAAATCCATATAAATCAATTACTTAGCTAGCGTCCATCCCGGCGACCCCGAGTGGCATGGTCTGTGCAAACTTGTTCGCTAACCACCCCACTCGCCGACTGAAGGAGCTACGCCATGAACCGTCTGTATATCTTTGAAGCCTCGCTAATGCTGGCGGGTCTGCTTGTGATTGTGAGCGCAGCCAGCCAGTCGACCCCGCCCCAGGCGGGCGCCGCACAGGGAGGCTCACAGAGCTTTTGCCGCTTCGCACACACCCCTAAATCGGCCCAGCACGCCATTTATGCCCCGGTGTGCGGGCCCCAGCGCCCCTGACCGTACACAGTCAGGCGCCTAAACCTTTAAGCTCGCGGTCAGTTTGCACTCCACTGCGTCCACCATGGTCACCTCCCCAACCACCCCGCCCCTGAACCTGCGCAGGCGTTTCGCCCTGACCAGTCTGGGCGTGATTGCCCTGATTGCACTGAGCCTGGGCTGGCTCATGTCCCATGTGCTGACGCAGCGCATGTTGCAGCGCGAGGGCGAGGTCAGCATGGACTTTATCCAGAACCTGCTGCAGACCGACCGCTCGGGGATGTATCTGGCTGACCCCGGCAATGAGGATTTGCGCAACCGCTTTCTGGGCTCCATGGCCCATGTAGCCTCCATGAGCGAACCGGTACGCGCCAATGCCTACAGCACCAATGGAACCGTGGTCTGGTCCACCGATCAGTCTCTGGTGGGCCGACACTACCCGCACAACGATGAACTGGAAGAGGCCCTGGGTGGGCAATTGGTGGTGCACAACGGGCGCCTGAGTTCCGATGCGCCGGACAAGGCGGAACACGTCGGCCTGGCTGCGCTGGCACCCTACTTTGTGGAGAGCTATATCCCCATCCGCGACCTGCAGAGCAAAAAGGTTCTGGGCGTGATGGAGCTCTACAAGGTGCCCGTGCAACTCAACGCAGCCATCCGCGACGCCTTGGTGCAAATCTGGTTGGCCTGCGCTGCCAGTGGGTTAGGTTTGTTCATTGCGCTGTACTGGACTGTTGCGCGCGCAGACCGTGTCATGCGCGACCAGCAAGTCAAGCTGTCCGAAGCGCAAACGCTGGCCACGGCAGTGGAGCTCGCCAGCGCGGTGGCCCACAACCTGCGCAACCCGCTGGCCTCGATTCGAGTTTCGGCAGAAATGCTGCAGGACGGTGATGCCACCGCGCTGGACAACCAGGAGCACTGCGCAGACATCACCGCTTCCGTTGACCGGGCAGACCGCTGGAT
>CAJBMJ010000319.1 GCA_903954045.1 uncultured beta proteobacterium
GCCTTTTGCCCAGGGAGCACCCAGGTCGGAGCCCATCAGCATGTGCACCCCCTGAAAAATGACACGCTTAGGGACCCCCGCAATATGGAGAATGCCCTTGTAGCGCATGAGACTTGCACCGTGCACCTGCACGATGGCGCTCAAAAACTCTTCTATTTTTTCCATGTCCAGCGGGCGGGTTTCGCGGAACACAAACGACGTGATGTCGTCGTCATGCTCGTGCGTCACGTCCGACAGAAAATCCGGCTCAATTTCCAAGATGGCGCTGAGGTTGAAGCCCCGTATGTCCAGCACATCGTCCAGCGCGGCCACGCCCTTGCGCGACTCGGCGATGCTGGCACGTGGGTTCATGCGTACCAGGCGCTGGCGCAGCGCCAGAACGTCGGCGGCATCCACCAGATCGGTCTTGGTCAGCAGAATACGGTCGGCAAACCCCACCTGTTCTTGCGCCTCATGGTGTTCGTCGAGTTGCTGCGGCGCGTGCTTGACATCCACCAGCGTGACGATGGCATCCAGCATGTAGTTCTGCACGATGTCTTCGTCCACAAAGAAGGTCTGCGCAACGGGTGCGGGGTCTGCCAGCCCGGTGGTTTCGATGACCACGCGGTCAAACTGCAAAGTACCTGCTGTGCGCTTGGCGGCCAGCTCACCCAGTATGCGCACCAAATCGCCGCGCACGGTGCAGCAAATACAGCCGTTGTTCATCTCGATGATCTGTTCGCCCTGGTCTTGCACCAGAAGCTCATTGTCGATACCAGCCTCGCCAAACTCGTTTTCAATCACCGCAATACGGTGGCCGTGCGGTTGCTTGAGGATGTAGTTGAGCAGGGTCGTCTTGCCACTGCCCAAAAAACCGGTGAGGATGGTGACGGGAATCAAACCGGTGCTCATGCGTGCTCCACCTCTTCCGTGCGTTCCCACGAGGGAAACGAATCGGGCAGTCCCGCCCAGCCCTTCATGCCTTTGCGGTTCTCCGTAAAGTTCAGGTGCGCGGCCTTCCAGCCTTGTTCGATGGCGGCGCGGTCCATCGTGGTACCGATGAACACCACCTCGTTGATGCGGTCTCCGTAGGGCTCTTTCCAGTTCTTTTCGATACCGGTACGCTGCGGTGTGCCTTTGGTAGGCCAGCGTTCGCGCGGTACAGCGGCCCACCATTGGCCTACTGGCTCGTGGGTAGCCACATTCCCGGCGCGCGAGTAGCTCACCACCCAGTTGGGGCGGCTGGCCAGCCACACGTAACCCTTGGCCCGCAACAGGCCAGGAAATGGCGCTTCCATAAACTCTGAAAAGCGTTTGGGGTGCAACGGGTTGACGCTGCGCAGCACAAAGCTGCTGATGCCGTATTCCTCGGTCTCGGGCGTGTGTTTGCCTTCCAGCTCGCGCGCCCAGCCGGGCATGGCGCTGGCGCGCTCCAGGTCAAACTTGCCTGTGCCCAAAATGGACTTGAGCGGCACGTGGCCATGGTCGGCGTACACAATGTCGGCCACCGGGTTCAGCGCCATCACCACAGCGGCAACTTCTGCGCGCTGCTTCTGGTCCACCAGGTCAATCTTGTTCACCACCACCACGTCGGCAAATTCAATCTGCTCCATCAAGAGTGTGGCCAGACTGCGGTTATCGTCTTCACCGGCGGTCTCGCCGCGCTGGGCTAGCAGGTCTTTGCTGCTGTAGTCGCGCAGCAGGTTGAAGGCGTCCACCACGGTAACCATGGTGTCGATCTTGGCTACGTGGTTGAGCGAGTCGCCGTTTTCGTCTTCAAAGTCAAAGGTGGAGGCTACGGGCAGCGGCTCGCCAATGCCGGTGGACTCGATCAGCAGGTAGTCAAATCGGCCTTCGGCGGCTAGTTTGCGTACCTCCAGCAGCAGGTCTTCGCGCAGCGTGCAGCAGATGCAGCCGTTGCTCATCTCCACCATGCGTTCCTCGGTGCGCGACAGCGCGGCTCCGGCGTTTTCGGCGCTCTTATTCACCAGCGAGGCGTCGATGTTGACCTCACTCATGTCGTTGACGATGACCGCCACGCGCAAGCCCTCGCGGTTTTCCAGGATGTGGTTAAGCAATGTGGTTTTGCCAGCGCCCAGAAAGCCGGACAGAACGGTAACAGGAAGGCGAGTGTCTTTTTGCATGGTGCTATTAGTTGTCAAATTGGCGATTCAAACCGTGGATAGTGCGCAAGAGGATACAAAATTGATAGCATCCGACGCCATGACGATCAGTTCAGCTTCATGCCCGCGACCAGTTCCGATACGTTGTGGCGCATCATTTGCAGGTAGGTGGTACCGGGCTTGTCCGGGCCAGACAATGCGTCAACAAACAAGGTTGCGCCGACCTTGGCTCCTGCATCTTTGCTGAGCTGGGCTATGAGTTTGGGGTCACTCATGTTTTCCACAAATACCGCGCGGATTTTTTCGCGTTGGATTTGTTTGATCAGCTGGGCCACTTGCTTGGCGCTGGGTTCTGTGTCGGCATTCACGCCCCTGGGTGCCAAAAAGGTGATGCCGTATTGAGCGGCAAAGTAGCCAAATGCATCGTGCGAGGTAATCACTTTGCGTTTGGGCGCAGGAATGGCGGCGAACTGCTCTTTGGCCCATGCGTCCAGTGATTGCAGTTCTTTGACATAGGCTTCAGCGTTGGCCTGATAGGTGCTGGCACCAGCAGCGTCTACCTTGCTAAGGGCTGCTGCAATGTTACGCGCGTAGAGCACCACGTTGTTCGGGTTTTGCCAAGCGTGGGGGTCGGTGGCATCGTGGCCATCTTCTTTCAGTTGACGTACTTTCACCCCCTTGGCTGCCACGAGTGCCTCGCCTTTGTAGCCTGCCGACTTGATCAGCTTTCCAGCCCAAGGCTCAAAGCCCAGCCCATTGGTCACGACCAGTTTGCTGGCCAGAATGGTTTTGACATCGGTGGGCTTGGGCTCGAACACATGCGCGTCTTCGTCCGGCCCTACCAGCGTGGTGACTGTGACGCGGTCGCCGCCTACCACCCCGACGATATCGCCCAGAATGCTGAAGCTGGCCGTGACGGGCAGTTTGTCAGCGGCATAGGCCGTGCTGCCCAGCAGTGCCAGGGCGATTGCGCTGGCCAGCAGAAAGCGCCGTGGCAGGTTGGTCAGGTGCATGGAGTACAGGGTGTTCATAGGTCGTAGATCCTTGTTGTTGGAAAAGTGAAATTCACGCCACGCGGTGCCGGGTGGTCCACAGGCGCGGAAGCCAACCTCCGGGAGCGACCAGCAGCGACGCGAAATACAGTGCGCCTGCGCAGCCAATAATGGTGGGGCCGGAGGGTGTGTCAAAGTGGTAAGACAGCAGCAGTCCAGCCGTGCCTGCCAGCGCCGCCTGGGTGCTTGCGTTGATGAGTTGCGCGGGCAGCGCGTCGTGCCACAGGCGTGCGCTCACAGCGGGCAGCATCATCAGGCCTACTGCCATCAGCGTGCCCAGGGTTTGGAATCCCGCTACCAAGTTCACCACAACCAGCATCAAAAAACCCTGGTGCCACACCCAAGGGCCAAAGAACTTGGCAAGCTTGCCGCCACGCCCACCACTGTAGTTCGCACTCAAGAACACCGGATCAAAGGTTTCCAGCACCAGTCCCCGGTACATCGCGGCCAGCATCACTACGCTCACTGTGGCCACACCTGCCACCAGCAGCAGCCCCGCGTTGTCGACGCCCAGGGCACTGCCAAACAAAATATGGAGCAAATCCACTTGCGTGCCGTTGCGGGAGATCAAGGTTACGCCCAAGGCCAGAGCTACTAAATATATGGCTGCCAGACTGGCATCCTCTTTGAGCGTGGTGAATCGGCTCACCACACCCGCAATGCCAGCAACCAACATGCCCGCCACCACACCGCCCAGCGCCATGGCCGTGAGGGACAGTCCGCTGACCATAAAACCAACAGCCACACCGGGCAGTACTGCGTGGCTGAGCGCATCGCCCAGCAGGCTCATGCGGCGCAGGGTCAAAAATACCCCTAGCGGTGCTGCGCTCAAAGACAGCGCCAGTGTGGCCACCAGCGCACGGCGCATGAATGCGTACTCGGCAAATGGCAAAAACAGAGAATCCCACACGGGTTGAAGCAAGGCGTCCATGGGCAGGCTCAAGCCGTGGCGGTTTGCGTGGTTTGGGCTGTTGCCAGAGACTGCGCCAAGTTTTTCTCCAGCAGCGCGTCAAAGTCAAGGCCGTTCAGGGTGCCGTCGATGTCGCAGATGGCTGCGGTTTCGTCCCATGCTTCGGCCATGGCGCGGGCACGCTGCAGGTTGGCGTCGGTCAGCACATCTGCCGTAGGCCCCCAGGCAATGCATTCGCGTGCCAGCAGCAGGGTTTGCGGAAAATACGTGCGTACCTGTGCGTCATCGTGCAACACGGTTATCACGGTACGGCCTTCGCGTTGCCACTGCAGCACCAAGGCCAGCAGTGCTGCTGTGGTTTTGCTGTCTACCGCATTGAACGGCTCGTCCAGCAAGATGAGCTGCGCGTCCTGGACTAGCAGGCGAGCAAACAAGGCACGCTGAATTTGACCGCTGGAAAGCGTGCCCACCGGACGGCGCTCAAAGCCTTCCAGCCCTACGGCTTGCAACGCAGCATTCACGCATGCCAGCATGGCCGCTGTGGCGCTGCCAAAGGCACCGGTTTGCCTCCAAAGGCCCAGTAGCACGCAGTCGCGAACGTTCATGGGGAAACTGCGGTCCAGCTCGCTTTGTTGGGGCAGGTAGGCCAGTTGCTGATGCGGGGTGCTGATGCGTAGCGCCGGGCATGCTTTTCCTGCCATGTCTTTACCGCCACCTTGCACGGGCAATAGCCCGGCAATGCTTTTGAGCAAGGTGCTCTTGCCTGCGCCGTTGGGACCAATGATGGCCGTGAGTGAGCCTTGGGCAAACTTTCCGCTGATGTGGTGCAGCGCAGGGTGCTGGCGGTAACTCACCGTGAGATTGCACAGCTCCACACTGGATTTGTGGCGGGTGGTTGCTGTCGTCACAGTGGTACCGGCTCCAAATTTGCCCACCAAACCGCAAGCCATAACAAACCCAACAAGGGCA
>CAJBMJ010000320.1 GCA_903954045.1 uncultured beta proteobacterium
CGCGCATGGGCTCTTCCAAATAGGGAATGAGCGCCGGACGTGGGGGGGCTGCAGGTTCTTCGGATGGGGCGGACTCAGTCAATGGGCACCTTGTTGATGTGAGCCTGCAGTATGTGCGGCCCGTGTCCGCAGGTCAACACCTCCTTAACCCACCCCGCTCAGCCCATCAGGCGGGTCAACGCTTCCTGGTACTTCAGCGCTGTCTTGGCGATAACCGCATCTGGCACGCGCGGCGCAGGAGGTGTTTTGCTCCAGGGTTTGCCGTCCGCCAACGCCGTTTCCAGCCAGTCGCGCACAAACTGCTTGTCGTAGCTGGGCGGGTTGGTGCCTTCCTGGTAACTTTCTTGCGGCCAGAAGCGCGATGAGTCGGGCGTGAGCACTTCGTCCATCAATGTGAGCGTGCCGTCCTTGTCCAGGCCAAACTCAAACTTGGTGTCGGCAATGATGATGCCCTTGGTCAGGGCGAACTCGGCTGCCGCCTTGTAGATGGCAATGCTGATGTCGCGGATGCGGGTGGCCAGATCCAGACCGATCATTTCCACGGTTTTCTCAAACGTGATGTTCTCGTCGTGATCGCCCACCGCGGCTTTGGCAGCCGGGGTGTAAATGGGCTCCGGCAGCTTGGAGGCGTTTTTCAGGCCTGCTGGCAACTTCACGCCACACACAGCGCTGTTGTCCTGGTATTCCTTCCAGCCGCTGCCCGCCAGATAGCCGCGCACCACTGCCTCGACCGGCAGGGGTTTGAGCCGTTTTACCAGCATGGATCGACCGGTAACCTGCGCCACTTCTGCAGGAGTCACTACACTTTCAGGAGCATCTCCGGTCAGATGAATGGGGCACAGGTTCAGCCCGTGGGGGCCCAGTTTGTCAAACCAGAACAAGGCCATTTGCGTGAGCAGCTTGCCTTTTCCGGGGATGGGCTCGCCCATGATCACATCAAAAGCGCTCAACCGGTCACTGGCCACCATCAGGATGCGGTCTTCACCGACCGCGTAGTTGTCACGCACCTTGCCACGCGCCAAAAGGGGAAGGGAGAGGGTGGATGTGTGCAGAGATGAATTCATAAAGCCATTTTAATTACCGGTGAGTCACAAACCCCCAAAGGGCCGATGAAGCGCTTCAGCCTTCTGTAGGCACTGGCCACAGCTACTTGTCCGTCTTTTTCAGTATGCCAGGCGACAAACGATAGACATTGATGGCATTTTGATACGCCACCTTCTCTGCGGTTGATTTATCAAGCTTATCCAGCACTCCAAATCGTATGGCGGCAACCACCTCGTCATACTGGCCCCAAGAGTGAACGTCATCAATGGCCATCATGAATCGATCCGGGAAATCAGTGATCAGTTTGAGCCAATCTGGCTTGATATCCGCTTTTCTGAATAAGCCATCGGGCCAGTAAATCATCCTGTTCGGATCGCGTGTACTTTCCTGAGTAGCCAAGGGAGCGCCTCGGTACCCCAAATCACAGTACACGTTAGTGTGCTTTTCAAAAAACCGTCGAATATCGTCTGCAACCGTAATTTTTCCGCAATGCGAGAGAACGACGACGCCATCCGGAAAAGAGCGTAACAAATTCCCGAGCTGTAGAACAGAGTCAGGATGCCATTCCATGTGCATAGGAAGGGGGATTTTTTCCTGTACGGCGAACTTCATCAACTCTTGAAAAAACGGTCCGTCCGTTGGAACACGCCTTCGTCGCAATGGATCGACACTGCTGTTTTCCGCATTGGGAAAAGTTTCCGGAATGGCTCTGCGGCCCGCATACTTTTGCTCCATTAGCCTGGCCAATGCATCGGCCCTGTGCGGACTTTGTAGGTCTGTAAAAAGGCTGAGGCCTGCAGCCCGTTCTGCTCTGTAAAGCTCTCCCGCACCAGAGGCTGGTATGTAGCTTTCCCCCAGGAGTTGCAGCACTTCTGCATCTCGCGTTCTGGGGTCTCCGATAGCAGGGCCGCCAATGGCACCCGCGCTGATGGCCAAGACTATGTTGTTCTTTTGCATTCTTTCCTGCAAAGCGTCCGGTCGCATGAAGGGCATGTAATGGAAGTGCACGTCAACGATCGGAATAACGCTGGCAGGGCGCTCCTGCGCAGAGGCTGGGCCACCCAGGAGCGCCAGCACGACAATGCCAAAGCTGGTTACAGCTCGTCGAACTGAAGTCAATAAACTCATCTTCGAACTCTGGGTTATGCAAAAAAAATGAATGCCACCTCCAGGGTGGCATGACAAGTGGTTCAACAATCAAATTGTTAGAAAATGACTTGCGCCAACTCACCTCGGGCGTATTTGGCGGCAACCACCTGCAGACTGTCGCCCTTGATTTTTGAGCCCTGGCCTTCACAACCGAACTCCATGTAACGCTGCTTGCAAATGGCCTTGGCCGCTTCACGGGCAGGTTTGAGCCATTCGCGGGCGTCAAATTTCTCGGGATTCTCAGACAAGAACTTACGTACCGCGCCGGTCATGGCCATGCGGATGTCGGTGTCGATATTGATCTTGCGCACACCGTGCTTGATGGCTTCCTGGATCTCTTTCACCGGCACACCGTAGGTCTGCTTCATCTGGCCACCGTACTGGTTGATGATGGCCAGCAGATCCTGCGGCACGCTGGACGAGCCATGCATCACCAGATGGGTGTTGGGGATGCGCTTGTTGATCTCTTTCACCCGGCTGATGGCAAGAATGTCGCCTGTGGGTGGGCGGCTGAACTTGTAGGCACCGTGGCTGGTGCCGATGGCAATGGCCAGGGCGTCGAGCTGGGTGGCCTTGACGAAGGTGGCGGCTTCTTCAGGGTCGGTCAGCATCTGGCTGTGGTCCAGTTTGCCAACGGCGCCAACGCCATCTTCCTCACCCGCATCGCCAGTTTCCAGATTGCCCAGGCAACCCAGTTCGCCTTCGACCGTCACGCCAGTTTTGTGCGCCATTTCCACAACCTTGCGGGTCACTTCGACGTTGTAGTCAAAGCTCGAAGGGGTCTTGCCGTCTTCCATCAGCGAGCCGTCCATCATGACGGAGCCGAATCCCAGATCGATCGCACCCTGGCAGATTTTTGGCGATGTTCCATGGTCCTGGTGCATCACCAGCGGGATGTGGGGATAGGCTTCACTGGCGGCCAGGATCAAGTGCTTGATGAAGGACTCGCCAGCGTACTTGCGCGCTCCGGCACTGGCTTGCAGGATGACCGGCGCACCCACCTCGTCAGCAGCAGCCATGACGGCCTGAACCTGCTCCAGATTGTTGACGTTGAAAGCCGGAATGCCGTAACCATTGGCTGCAGCGTGGTCCAGCAGTTCGCGCATTGAAACGAGTGCCATGTGATATCCCCTGGGAAGTTAAAAAATCGGTGCAGCCACCTGTTGGTAACCGCTTGGTAACTTGTACCGTTGACCGGATTTTAGCCGTCAGCCTTTACGAATGGCCGATTAAGGCGCTAGGAACACAAGCCATCAACGGCCTGAAAAAGGGCCTGACGGGCCTGAACAATGATTTGCGAACGCCACGCATCGGTATCCACGTAGAACGCGTCCATCATCTTGCTGTGGATGGATGCCCTGAGCGCCGGCGCGGCATTGGAATGCAAATGCAACCAATGGTCGCCGCGCAACGCCCGGATGATCTCCAAAATCGGTTGCGTTCCATATTCCAGGGCAATGCCGGTGTACTCGGCCTGGGGGCATTCGTCGTACATGGCGCCCCACATCAAGCCAGTCAATCGTGCGGAGTTTGATGAGCCATCGTAAAACGAGGTGATGGGTGTCGCACCGCCGCCGTCCCACCAGGCTCGCGCGCGCTGGAGCGCCTCTGGCTCGTCACGGCACGCAAAAATACGCTCACCTACGCCGCTTGGCCCCAAGCCAGTATGCAAGTCCATCCAAGCAATCCGCTGCGCCTTGCCGCCGTAGGCCTTCAGAACCTGGCGCAGCGTGCGATTGCTCCAGGTGGGCTCTCGTCCACCAAAAAACATTCCATCGGCAAAGGCATATTGCCCTTGCGACACTGCCGACTGATACGCCCGCACGCCGTTTGTCTGGATAAAGGCGTCAATGGCGGTCTCGTTGTCTGCCGTTGGGGGCCAGTCTGATGGCAATAGCAGCGAATGCAGCGCCACGTAGGCTTCGTTTTCGGGCAGCGGCGGCTCAAACTGCTGAAAGTTACGGTTAAGGTCGACGTTTTCGTGGGTCGTGCGTCGCAGCCAGGAAAATCCGTGCGGGTTCAGCGCGTGAATGTAAAGCACTGCCACACCCGCCGAGCGGGCCTTGGCCAGCCATTCCGAGTCCTGCGCAGCAAACACCTGCACGCCCGAGCCGCAATACCCTTCAACACCGTGGCAGGCACTGCTGACAATCAGCATATTCTGCGCATCGGGATTGCCATCCAGCGCCACGTCCATGGCCAGGGCCTCACCATCGCGCCCCTTCAGCGGGTGCTCAAAGCTTTGGATTGCCATTCCCGCAGCGGTTGCGGAATCCAGAAACTTGCTGCGCGCCTGCGCATAGGATGTTGAAAAAGCGGCGTTGATATTGTTCACTGAATTCTTCCTTCTTCGACTGCGTGGCAAGCCACGCGCGCCGCTTTATGTTCAACCATTTGGGGCCGTTCTGCAGCGCAACGCGCATTAGCGTACGGACAGCGCGGATGAAAAGCACAGCCTGCCGGAGGGTCCAGTGGGTTGGGCACCTCGCCCGATACCGGCGTGCGTGCCCGACCCGTGTCGCGCATCTTTGGGATGGCGTCGAGCAGCATGCGGGTGTAGGGGTGGCGTGGGCGGTCAAACAGCGTCTGCTTGTCTGCCAGTTCGACCAAGCGCCCGAGGTACATGACACCCACCTGGTCGCTCACATGGCGCACCACGGCCAGGTTGTGCGAGATGAACAGATAGGTCAGGCCGCGCTCGCGCTGCAGGTCTTTCATGATGTTCAACACCTGTGCCTGGACGCTGACATCCAGCGCCGACGTGGGCTCGTCACAAACCAGAAATTCTGGCTCGGTGCCCAGCGCACGCGCGATAGAAATCCGCTGGCGCTGGCCACCGGAGAACTGGTGCGGGTACTTGGCCATGTCCAGCGCATTCAGGCCCACCGACCGAAGCAGTTCAGCTACCCGTGCCTGGCGCGCGCCAGGATCGGCAATCATTCCGTGCTCTTGCAGGGGCTCACCCACGATGTCTTCCACCGTCCAGCGCGGGTTCAGGCTGGCATAGGGGTCCTGGAAAATCATCTGGATATGGCGGCGCAGGTGGTGGCCTTGCGGCGACTTCAACTCGGCATGAACGTCTTTTCCATCGAACTGGAAGCGACCCCGGGTTGGCTGGTACAACCCCACCAACAAACGGGCCACCGTGCTCTTGCCACAACCCGACTCGCCCACCAGCGCCAGTGTTTTGCCCTTCTCGATGGTGAAGCTCACGCCGTCCACGGCATGCAGCAGCAGTCGTGGTTTGCCTTCCAGAACACGGTTCAACCAGGGTGGTGAGACATCGAAAGTCATTGCCAGATCGTGTGCCTGGACAAGGGGCAGTTTGCTTTCGGGTACTGCGCTCATACAACGGCCTCGCGGCTGGCTTCGTGCAACCAGCATGCGGCCCGTGTCGAGCTGACGGGCATTAATTCGGGTCGAACCTGACGGCATCGGTCAAATGCCTGGACGCAGCGCGGATTGAAGGCGCAACCGGTTGGAATGGCGTCCAACCGTGGCATGGCGCCATCGATCTGATTGAGTCGCTCACGGTCCACTTCGATATCGGGAATGGCGGCCATCAGGCCCTCGGTGTAAGGGTGTGACGGCCGGTTGATGACGTCGTGCACCGGACCGATCTCGGCGATCCGTCCGGCGTACATCACGGCCACACGGTCGCAGGTTTCAGCGATTACACCCATATCGTGTGTGATCAGCATGACAGCTGCGTTGTGCTTTTTGCAGACATTCTTGAGCAATGTGATGATTTGAGCCTGGATGGACACATCGAGCGCGGTGGTGGGTTCATCGGCCACGATCAGTTTGGGCTCACCCGCCAGAGCCAGTGCAATCACCACCCTCTGGCGCATGCCGCCCGAGAACTGGTGCGGGTAGTGGCCCATGCGCTGCTCGGCCGCGGCAATGCCGGTCTCCTGCAACAGGGAAATGGCGCGCTGGCGCGCCTCCTCGGCACCCATTGGCAAATGCGTCTGAATCGTTTCTATCAGCTGGCGCCCCACGGTATAGAGCGGATTAAGCGAGGTCAGCGGATCCTGAAAGATGGCACCAATGCGCCGCCCCCGGATGTGGCGCATCTGTTCATGGTTGAGGTTGTCGATGCGCTTGCCTTCGAGCACAACCTGACCGCCTGCAATACGCCCGGGTGGCTCCAGCAAGCCGATGATCGCCGCACTGGTGAGCGACTTGCCGGCGCCGGACTCCCCGACGATACCGAGGATTTCACCCGGCGCGATTTCAAAGGAAATATCGTCCAGCGCCCGCAGCGTGCCATGGCGCCCTGGGAACTCCACAATCAGATTGTTGACTTGCAGAAGTGCCATGCTTTAGCGCAATCTCGGGTTGAGCGCATCGCGCAGCCAGTCGCCCAGCAAGTTAACGCTCAGTGCAATCAACACCAGCATGGTTCCCGGAAAAACCGTGATCCACCAGTTGCCGGAAAACAGGAATTTGTTGCCCACCTGAATCAATGTTCCCAACGATGGAGAGTTGGGTGGAGCGCCTACTCCCAGGAACGAAAGCGTCGCCTCGGTAATGATGGCGGTTGCCACCTGAATGGTAGCCAGCACCATCACCGGCCCCAAAACGTTTGGCAGCACATGCCGGCGCATGATGCGCAGACTGGAAACGCCGGTCAGCCGTGCTGCTTGTACATATTCCTTGTTGCGTTCCACCAGGGTTGAGCTGCGCACCGTGCGCGCATATTGCACCCACCCCGACAGTGAAATGGACAGCACCAGCACGCCCAAAACCATGGCCGATGGCGCGTCCGGAAACAGCGCACGACCCACACCGGCAATCAACAGGGCAATCAGGATGACGGGGAATGACAACATCACATCGCACACCCGCATGATGAACGCGTCCAGCCGCCCACCGACGAAGCCAGCCAGCAGACCCAGACTTACCCCAACGACTGCCGATAGCATCACCGATGCCAGCCCCACCATCAGCGAGATGCGTGCACCGAACATCAGGGCTGACAAAATGTCGCGGCCCTGGTCGTCGGTCCCCAACAGGTACTTCGGGTTGCCGTCAGGCATCCAAATTGGGGGAAGGAATGCGTCTGACAATTCCAGCGTGGCCAAATCAAACGGGTTATGCGGTGCCACCCAGTTGGCAAATACCGCACAGAACAGGCAGGCAAAAGCGATCAGCCCCGCAGCCATCGCCACCGGGGAGTGACGAAAGCTGTAGGCTACATCACTGTGCCATGCCCTTTGGAACCAACGCGTCATGCCGTTGCGATTCACTTGACCGTGACGTACTTCCAGGCCATGCCGTTGTCAGGCCATTGCACCAAGGTGATGTTCTTCTTCGCACCCCAGTTCAGTGCCTGCTGGTGCAACGGAATATGGCCCACTTCGTCCTGATGAATCTTCATAGCCTCGCGGATCATCTCGTTGCGTTTCTTCATGTCGGTCTCTGATGCCACCTTGTCAGTCAACTCATCCACCCGGGCGTTACTGTAGGCACCCAGGTTGAACTGGCCACGGCCACCCTCGCCCGGAGTCGACAAAATGGGGAACATCACGTTGTGCGAGTCGACCGTGCTGGCGGTCCAGCCGAGCATGTAAAAACTCGTGTCACGACGCAAAATTTTCGGGAAATACGTACCCTTGGTTTCCACTTCCAGCTTGATCTTGACGCCTACCTTTGCGAGGTTGGCAGCGACTGCCTGGCAAATGGGGCCATCGTTGACGTAACGGTCATTGGGGCAGTTCAAAGAGACTTCAAAGCCATTGGGGTAGCCCGCTTCTGCCAGCAGTTTCTTGGACGCCTCAATATCAAACGGCAGACGCTTGGCCAAGTCTGGAGCGTAACCATTGACTTCGGGCGGAATCATCAATGCGGTGGGTGTCGACGCACCACGCATCACCGAGCGCTTGATGCCGTCAACATCGATAGCCTGATAGAAAGCCTGCCGCACCCGCTTGTCCTTGAAGGGGTTCTTGCCCTTGACATTGGAAAACTGCAGTTCGTCGCGCTTCTGGTCCATGCCCAAAAAGATGATGCGCAACTCCGGGCCTTGCATGATCTTCAGGTTGGGCATGGCCTTGAGGCGATCAACGTCCTGCACGGGTACGGGTTCCATCACATCGATCTCGCCAGACAACAACGCGGCCACGCGAGTGCTGTCATTGCCAATCACGTTGAAAATGACCTCGTCCACATTGCCGTCAATCTTGCCCCAGTAGCTGCCATTGCGCGAAAACACGGTGCGCACATTGGGCTGGCGCTCGCGCAGCCGAAATGGTCCGGTGCCATTGGCCTTGAATGAAGCGAAGTTCTCGATTCCCTTGCGGCGGTCCACCGGTTTGGTCGCCAGATTCGTTTCACACCATTTCTTGCTCATGATGTTCCAGTGCGTAAACAACTCGGGCAGGATGGGAAACGGCGCAGTGGTGATGATGTCGACGGCGTGATCGTTGACCTTCTTGACCTCTTTGACCTGACCCACATAGGTCTTCATGTCCGAACCGTCACTCTTGGCACGCTCGTAACTGAAAATGACGTCGTCTGCGGTAAAGGGCGTGCCATCGTGAAACTGCACACCCTTGCGCAGTTCAAAGCGCCAGACCGTGGGCGAGGTCTGCTTCCAGCGGGTGGCCAGTGCCGGTGCCAGTTTGTAGTCGCGGTCACGCATCACCAGCGGCTCGTAGACATTTTCATTGACCGAAATTTGCAGCGACTCGTTGAGCGAATGGGGGTCCATGGACAACGCATCGCCCTGGTTACCAATACGCAGCGTGACCGCAGCAGCAGGCAGCGCCGACGCAAGCGCGACGGTAAGCGCGGCAAATGCAAATTTCTTGTTGATGTACATGAATGTCTCCTTGTGGGTTGAAGTGACTGGGCGTTAAACGGATAAAGGCATGCTCTGCTCCACCAGGCTGGCATGCAACGCAGCCCCAAGTGGCAGGATATCGTCATTGAAATCGTAACGGGTGTTGTGCAGTGCGCAACTGCCAACACCGCTTTCAGCCCCTTGCCCAATACGGAAATAGGCACCGGGCTTGACCTGCAGCATGAAAGCAAAATCTTCAGACCCCATACTGGGGTCCAGGTCGCGCATCACGTTTGCAGCACCCAACAGGCTCTCAGCCACATTGGCGGCAAAGTCACTTTCAGCGGGGGTATTGATGGTGGCCGGATAGATGCGCTCATAGTGCACCGTCGCCGTGGCACCAAAACCCGTAGCAACCGCTGCACACAGTTCGGAGAGGCGGCGCTCCACCATGTCTTGCACATCCGGATTGAAAGTACGCACGGTGCCCACCAGCGTGGCCTGACCTGGCACCACGCTCATGGCGCCTGGGTCACCTGCGTGCATGGCACAAATACTGATAACCGCACTATCGATCGCCCGGACATTGCGCGAAACAATGCTCTGGATGGCGGTAATAATGTGCGCGGCAACCAGCACCGGGTCCACCGTCTGATAGGCATGGGCTCCGTGGCCTCCGCGCCCGACAATCTCGATGGTGACGCGGTCCGCTGCAGCCATCATTGGACCGGTGTTCAGTCCCACCGTACCAGGCCGCAGGGCGGGCCAGTTGTGCATGCCGTACACAGATTCCACCGGAAAGCGCTCGAACAGGCCATCCTCAATCATTGCCTTTGCACCTGCGTGGCCCTCCTCGCCAGGCTGGAAAATCAATACCGCGGTGCCATCGAAATTGCGACTTGCGGCCAGATAGCGGGCCGCACCGACCAGCATGGCCGTGTGCCCGTCGTGTCCGCAGCCATGCATTAGACCCGTGTGAGACGACTTCCACACAAACTCATTGAGTTCAGTCATGGGCAACGCATCCATGTCCGCGCGCAGGCCAATCATTTGGCCGCCACTATTCACGCGCCCTTGTATGGTCGCCACCAATCCGGTCTTTCCAATTCCTGAATAAATGGCATCGACGCCACACCGCTCCAACGCCTCCTTGACCCTGGCCCCCGTGTAAACCTCTTCAAAACCCAACTCCGGATGTGCGTGCAGATCGCGGCGAAAGGCCGTAAGCTCTGGGTGAAAGGCGCTGATCTGGGCGAAGGCGCGACCTCCAACTTTCATGATCAATGTCCCCCCTCACGACCCAAGCGCAGGCGTGGATCCACAACAAAGTACAGCAAATCAACCACGAGATTGATCACCACGAAGATCAATGCCACCAGACACAGGTAGGCTGCCATGACCGGCACATCGGCAAAGGTCACTGCCTGAATGAACAACAGGCCCATGCCCGGCCACTGGAATACCGCCTCGGTGATGATTGAAAACGCGATCAGGGTACCCAGTTGCAGCCCGATGATGGTGATGACCGGAACCAGGGTGTTCTTGAGTGCGTGCCCGAAATGGATGGCATTGTTGCTCAGGCCACGGGCGCGGGCAAACTTGATGTAGTCGGTGCGCAGCACCTCCAGCATCTCTGCCCGCACCAGGCGCATGATGAGTGTGAGTTGAAAGATGGCCAGCGTCACTGCTGGCAAAACAATGTGGTGCAACCCGTCGCGTGTCACCAGGCCGCTGGTCCACCAGCCGAATGCCTGAACTTCGCCGCGACCGAAGCTGGGAAACCACCCCAGAATGACAGCAAAGAAAAGGATCAGCAAAATACCAATCAGAAAAGTGGGCAACGACACACCCAGCAACGAAATGGTCATGAACAACTGGCTGACAAAGGAGCCACGCCGCAGGGCGGCATAGACCCCCATGGGAATGCCAACTAGCAATGCAAGCAATGCAGCCACCAGCGACAACTCCAGGGTAGCCGGAAAACGTTCGGCAATCAGGCGCGATACTTTCGCGCCCTGACGCAGACTGAGACCAAACTCACCCTGCACTGCATTGCCCAGAAAATGGATGAACTGTATGAAAAAGGGTTGATCCAGACCCAGATCGGTGCGCAGTTGCGCAATCTGATCGGGCTTGGCATCCTGACCCAGCAGGAACACCACTGGGTCACCCACATACTGAAACAGCATAAAGGCGAAAAAAGCTACAGCAACCATCACGATGACAGCCTGTAAGAGACGCCGGAGGATAAAAGCAAACATCGATAAGCAGGAGTTAACCGGGCATGTTATCCAAGCAAGCTCCATGCCGCCCTAGGGACTTTCCCGCTGACAGTCGCTCCATTTGTCTGACGGACTTTCCGTCTCATTCCACGCGGCAAATCTTGAGCATGTTGGTGCCGCCGGGTGAGCCCATGGGCTCTCCGCAGGTAATCGCATACACATCGCCCGTTTGCATAATTCCGCGGGATTTCAGGTGTTTTTCAGCATCTTTCAGCGCCACGTCGCGATCCGCAATGGAGTCCGCAAACAGCGGGCGCACGTTGCGGTACAAGGTCATCTTGCGTTGTGTAGCCACCTTGGTCGTCAGCGCGTAAATCGGTACCCGGATCAGATGGCGACTCATCCATAAGGCGGTCGAACCGCTGTCTGTCAAGGCGACGATGGCCTTGGCACCCAGATGATGTGCGGTGAACAAAGCACCCATCGCGATGGTCTGGTCAATCCGGGTGAAGGTCTTGCCTGTGAAGTCTGCCTCTAGCTCAAAGTCTTCATGGCCCTCCGCGGCGTGGCAAATCTTGGCCATCTCCACAATGGTTTCCAGGGGGTACTTTCCAGCTGCCGTCTCTGCCGACAACATCACCGCGTCGGTGCCGTCCAGCACGGCATTGGCCACATCGCTCACCTCGGCGCGGGTAGGCACCGGGTTGGTGATCATGGACTCCATCATCTGCGTGGCGGTAATCACCACCCTGTCATGTTCACGCGCGAGCTTGATCATGCGCTTCTGCAACCCTGGCACCAGCGCATTGCCAACCTCGACCGCCAGATCGCCACGGGCGACCATGATGCCGTCGCTGGCCAGCAAAATTTCCAGCAACTTGGGAATGGCCTCGGCGCGTTCGATTTTGGCGATCAGTCCGGGCTTGTGCCCGTATTCATGGGCCGCCACATTGCACAGTTGGCGGGCCATTTCCATATCGGTAGCGTTTTTGGGGAAGCTCACCGCCACATAGTCGGCCTGAAAAGCCATCGCGGTGCGGATGTCCTCCATGTCCTTGGCTGTCAGGGCCGGTGCGGTCAGGCCACCACCCTGCTTGTTGATACCTTTGTTGTTCGAAAGCTCGCCACCGAGCTTCACGGTGGTGTGAACCTGCTCGCCCTTTACCGCGTCCACCGCAATCACGATCAACCCGTCATTGAGCAAAAGCACATCACCCGCCTTGACCTCGCGGGGCAACTCCTTGTAGTCCAGCCCTACGGCGTTGATATCGCCGAGTTCGGTGCGTGCAGCATCCAGAATGAACTTTTGTCCCGGCTCTAGAAACACTTTGCCATCAGCAAATTTCCCCACGCGGATTTTGGGGCCCTGCAGGTCGGCCATGATGGCCACTTCACGCCCGGCCCGCATTGCGGCCTCGCGGACCAGTCTGGCCCGGTCAATGTGGTCCTGCGCCTTGCCATGGCTGAAGTTCAGACGCACCACGTTGACACCGGCACGAATCATCTCCTCCAGCATAGCCGGATCGCTCGAAGCGGGCCCCAGAGTGGCAACAATTTTTGTGGCGCGACGTGGCATGAAAAGGTCTCCTGAAGGTTATGCTGTCATTCTCACACGGAACACCGAGTACACCGGTTACCGGGCCAGAACAACGTGGGAGGCAACGCAGGTGGCAAAAGGCGCTTTTGGAGGCGTTCTTGCTGCAGTGTTTTCCAATCCAGGTATGAGCCTGAAGGGATGTTGAGTTGAGAGATTGTTGCTGGGGGCTTGATCTGGTTGAAACGGGAAGTTTAAGGTGGCTGGCTTTTGGGGCCTGGTATCTTTCTCTATAGGCCCCTGCCAGGCCGCCGGAGGCCCCCCTGGCGCGCGGACTTTTTTCCGGCAATGTGTGAACTCGCTGTGTCGCCAATTCAAATCTGACTCTTGAGCCCTGCTTTGTTGAACAGCGCAAACAACTCGGCCTTGGCCTTTTGCATCTCCTGGGCGGCCTGCAGGTCAGTTCGCTCTTTGGCTTTGTCCAGCAGACTGCCCAGCATGATGGCGCTCTTGAAGGTCACCAGAGCCGCCTCGTTGAGTAACACCAAACACTCCAGCGGGGTTTTGGCGTCCTTGTTTTTGTAGACCTTCTTGACCTTGCCTTTGTCGCTCACGACCTCCGTGGCAAACAGGCACGGACGGTGCAAGTTCAGCCAGCCATTGAACACCTCCTGGTAGAACGCGTTGATGGGCTTTGCGTACTTTTGCGGAATGTGGCTGTAGCCCATATGCTTCCTGACGACGCTGGCATTCTTGCTCTCCGCCAGGGCGTTGTCATTGCTGTTGCGCGAGCGTGATTTGGTCTGCTCAATGCGCAGTTTCTCC
>CAJBMJ010000321.1 GCA_903954045.1 uncultured beta proteobacterium
AATCTGCTGTACCAGGCTACCAGCGAGGGAATGATCGTTACCGAGGCGGACGGAACCATTATTGACGTCAATCCGGCTTTCACGGCGCTCAGCGGGTACTCGGCAGAAGAGGTTATCGGGAAAAACCCAAGGATTCTCAAGTCTGACCGGCAGGATGCTGCGTTTTACCAGGCCATGTGGCAGGCGCTGGGTTCGAACGGGCGGTGGGCTGGTGAGATATGGAACCGCCATAAAAATGGGCAGCTTTTCGCGGAACACCTGACGATCAATACCCTGTACCGCCCCGACGGAAGTGCCCAGCGCCGCGTTGCCCTGTTTCACGATGTCACCCAGCAAAAACTCTCGGCAGAAAAAATCTATTACCAGGCCAACCATGATCGACTCACCGGTCTGGCCAATCGACAATTTTTCTTTGACCGCTTGGCCAACGAGTTGTCTCGCGCCCGTCGAGCAAAAACCTTGGTCGGTTTACTTTTCATGGACCTCGATCGGTTTAAGCCAATCAACGATCAGTACGGGCACGAGGCCGGAGACGTGGTGTTGCAAGTGGTGTCCCAACGCTGGAGCTCCTGTATCCGCTCTTCCGACATGCTGGCACGCATTGGGGGGGATGAGTTCGCCCTGATGGTTGGTGCCTTGACTTCCACCGAAGAAGCCGGGGCGGTGGCGCAAAAGTTGGTTCACATGGTAGGACAGCCCATAGAACTGCCATCCGGCCAGCAGTGTCATGTGGGGGTTAGCGTTGGTATTGCGGTGTATCCGGACAACGCGATGGAAATGGACTCGCTGATCGCGGCTTCCGACGCTGCGATGTACGCCTGCAAGGCAAAGCGTCTGGGTGGCTTTCGCTATTCTGCTGCGACGGTGGATCCCTTGTCGACCCATGACGACTGGATTGTTTTGGGCGAAACTGACCGCATTGGTATTGCAGTGATCGATGGGCAGCACGGGCAACTGATCAATTTGGTCAACGGAATCAACCGCGCAGTGTTGGCAGGCAAAGGCGACGATGATCTCAAAGTTCTTTTCAACGAACTGATAACCTTTGCCACAGAACATTTTGAAACCGAACACAGGCTGATGGTCGAGCACCAGTTCCCGGGACAGGAACAGCACGACGCGCAGCATACCCAGCTCGCAGACCAACTAGCCGAAATTTTTGGGCGTTTTGAGCCTGGCGACGAAATTCGATTACTTCAAACCACCAAAGACTGGCTCATGGGCCATATACAGCACGCCGACAAACCCCTGGGTGCCTATCTATTGCACAAAGGCGTTCGCTGATCAGACTTCGTCCCAGTCTTTCCAATCCACGGCATAGCTGGATCGGTAATGGTTAACCGCACTGCCCACCGTGGGGCTGAAGATGTCATGGCCCATTTTCTCGAGAGAACCATAGGTGCGCAGGCGGTCTTTCACCGGCCCCTTGAGCCCGGCAAACCAGAGCTCAATATTGCGTCGGCCCAATTCCGCGTGCAGGTTAATAAGTACATCGGAGGCGGTGATGTCAATGTCGGTGATGGCGTCTGCCACCACGATCACCCGCAGAGTGTGAGAACTAGCAGAGTCCACGGCTTGAAGCACCTTCTCTCGAAAGATTTCAGCGTTGGCAAAAAACAGCTGTTCGTCCCACCGAAACAGCACGACCCCCGGTACAAACCGCCCCTCCGGATGGCGTTTGACGTCATGGAATCCTTTGGACCCGTCTACACGGGCCAGCACGGCAAAGTGGGGGTGCCACGCGTTCCAGATCAGCACCAGCAGGGCCAGCGCAATGGAAATAAAAATACCTTCAATCACTCCGACAAAGGCCACGCCGAGAAAGCTCACCACCGACAACCAGAACTCGACCTTGCGCAGCGCGTGCAATTCCCACATGCCTTTGAGGTCCGCAAAGGACAGGCAGGCCGCAATGACCACGGCTCCCAACACAGCGCTGGGCAGGCTTTGCAGTAGCGCCGGTGCCAGAACCAGCAGCAGCGCAATGGCTGCTGCCCCTACCAGGCCGGTTAACTGGGTTTTTGAGCCTGAAGATTCCGCCACCGGAGTGCGCGAAGAACTGGCACTGATCGAGAAACCCTGAAACAGGCCAGCAAACATATTTGCCATTCCCAGCGCCACCATTTCCTGGTTGGTATTGACCTGGTAGCCACCGCGCTGCGCAAGCGCACGCGACAGCACACTGGTATCGGCAAAGGTCAGCAACGAGATGATGATGCCACCCGGTAGCAGGGCCAACAGGTCGTTCCAGGAGAGCAGCGGTATTTTCAGGCTGGGCAAACCCTGGGGAAGCACACCCAAAACCGCAATGTGGGCCGTGGTGTGCAAGTCCAGCATGCCAGAGGCCAGCGTGGCCAGAACCACTGCCACCAGAATGCCGGGCCACTGGGGGCGGAAGCGCTTGATGAGAAGAATCAGCGCCAGGCTGCCGCCTCCGATGGCGAACGCAACCAGGTTGGTCTTGCCATCCAGAATGCCTTGAAACAGCATCATCGCCCTGCCAGCCAGGGTTTCGGCCTTGACCGAAAAGCCAAACAGCTTGGGCATCTGGCCAATCAGCACGGTAAATGCAATCGCGTTCAGAAAGCCAATTCGTATGGGTTTGGACAGAAGATCGGCCAGCAGGCCCAGCCGGGCCAGCCCTATCAGCAGGGAACTCGCCCCCGATATCACACCCAGCAAACCGGCCAGGGCCACGGCGCGCTCCACGCTGCCTGCGGACAGCGGCAATATGATGGCCGCAATGACCGCAGCCAGCGTGGAGTCCGGCCCCAGCACCATGATGCGGCTGGGCCCAAACAGCGCGTAAACAATGAGTGGAATGATGGTGGCATACAAGCCGTTGATAGCAGGCACGCCCGAGGCCTCTGCATAGCCCATGCCGACGGGCACCAGAATGGCGGTGAGCACCAAGCCTGCTATGACATCGTTCACCAACCAGGCGGCCTGGTAGTTCCGCAGTACCTCGACGCCTGGAACCCAGCGGGTCCAGCCTTTTGCAGCGGTTTCAGGCAAGCGTTTCTCCTGGTTGGATGGATCGGTACTTCGCCAGCGCACGCCGGTCACGGATATTTTTGACCCACTGTACCCAAGTTCCCTGCCCCGCGTGCTGCTTCCAGCTGCCCAAGGCGCTGCCGTCCCCACACGACAGGATTTGCAAAGTGGAGTTGGGAGTGGCGTGCACCTGCAAGTCCTGTTGGGCCATCGCGGCGCTCAGGTTGTGGGCCCATTGCGCACCGGTTGCAGGGCATGGGCCATTGGTGGCGAAGACTTGGGGGTGGCTGGTTGAGCGCTGGAATGCATCTACATCCATCCTTCCCTGCGCGTTCGTGGCCAGGCCACTTTCCAGAGCCCAGGGAGTGCATTGGGAGGGCAGCGCCACAAGCGGCACGTCACACGAAAGGGCGGCACCGCAGGCCAGTTGCACTGCGCCCGGACTAAAGCCAATGGCCAGATCCGGTACTACCGTGATGCTCCTGCGCTTCAGGCTCGCCACCAACAGGGCTTGCAACTTGGCGGGCAAATGGTTCCCCACATTCTCGGGGCCACTCAGCAGGGTGATCGCGGCTGTAGGCAGGCGCTGTCGAACGGCCATGGCCAACTCCAAAGCCATGTTCCCGGCACCTATGACGGCAATGCGCAGGGCCCGCTGTGTACCCAGCGCCTCCACTTGCGGCCACAGACTGGCAAAAGCCTCTAACGGGTAGACAAACAGGCCATGCTCGCGGGCTCCGGGCATCGCTTGTTCTATGCGCGCACGTTCAAGCATAGGGTTGCTGTCTATCGACAGCCAGTCGTAGTGCAACACGCTGCCATCATTGAGCACCAAGTTTTGCTGCTGCGCATCCATGGAAACAATGTTCCGTTTGATCCATTGGATACCCGCACGCTTTGCCAAGGGGACCAGATCCACACGCAATTTGTCGTCCGTGTAAAGCCCTGAAACCAGACCGGATACCAGCTCGGGGTACATCGGCTGTGGCTGGGTAGCAACCAGGCTTACCTGCATTCCAGCAAGAGGGTGGGCTGCCAGATGCGCCAGAAGCTGCACATGCAGCGCCCCCGTGCCGACGAGCACGCATTGGCGTGGTCGCAGTCCGGTTGTGCTGGGCGGTCTTTCTTCCATGACTTGATTGTTTCACGACTGTGCCACATTCAATACAGAGACTAGTTTGGGATACTCAGGTCATTCCCGTTTACCTGCCATTCCCATGACCCCATCTGTCACTGAAGCCACGTCCCCCGCAAAACAGCCCCGTCTGACATCGCTTTCACACGGCGGAGGGTGCGGTTGCAAGGTCGCACCCGGAGTGCTATCCGAGATTCTGAAAACCACGACAGTCATGCCATTGCCCCCGGAACTTCTGGTGGGCATTGAGACCGCCGACGATGCGGCCGTGTACCGGCTCAATGACTCGCAAGCACTGATTGCCACGACCGATTTCTTTATGCCCATCGTGGACGACGCTTTTGATTTTGGACGCATCGCTGCCACCAATGCCATTTCTGACGTCTATGCCATGGGTGGCACACCCATCATGGCGCTGGCCCTGGTCGGCATGCCGATCAACGTGCTGTCGGCAGAAACGATTGGTCAGATACTTGCCGGAGGCGCTTCGGTCTGCAAGGCCGCAGGAATTCCCATTGCCGGTGGGCACACCATTGATTCGGTAGAGCCCATCTATGGTCTGGTCGCCATGGGTCTGGTGCATCCGGACCGGGTCAAGCGCAACGCGGATGCGCGTGTTGGTGACCGGCTCATCCTCGGCAAGCCCTTGGGTGTAGGCATTCTTTCCGCGGCGCTCAAAAAAGAGAAGCTCAGCGAGCAAGGCTACGCCAGGATGATTTCGGTTACGACGCAACTCAATACACCCGGCCCCGAGTTGGCAGTCCTGGAGGGCGTGCACGCCATGACCGATATCACGGGTTTTGGCCTGGCGGGGCATGGGCTGGAGATGGCCCGTGGCGCAGCCTGTACGGTGTGCATTGACTGGTCACGCGTTCCGCTGATCGAGGGTGTTCGGGAACTGGTTGAGCAGGGCATGGTCACTGGCGCATCGGGCCGCAATTGGGCTGCGTATGGAAGCCAGGTTGCTCTGGGTTCCTCATTGACCGCTACCGATCAGGCCTTGCTGAGTGACCCCCAAACCAGCGGCGGCCTGCTGGTGAGCTGCTCTCCTGATGCAGTGGATTGCGTTTTGGAGATTTTCAAGCGACATGGTTTTTCCGAAGCAGCCGACATTGGCTCTATCTCCGCAGAGAGTGCAGACCCCCTGGCTCCCCGAATGCGGGTGAACTAGACCGAATCAGGTCCAATACACACCATGCCCTGTGCATTGACAACCACTGGAATCGACAGAAGGGACTCACCTTCGCAGTCACCCGACACACACAAACCGTCTTCCCAGCGGTAGCGGGCGTAATGCACATTGCAACTGATGCTGGTGTGTGGGGTAAAGATCAACAGATCCTGTCTGGCAGCCAGCGGCACTCCAAAGTGCGCACAGCGATTGGCATAGGCTTTGACCGTGTTGCCGCTGCGCAGCAGCAACATTAAAAAGGGTTTCGTCGGTTCGCCAGCGCCCACAGACGCGACTGAATGCATCAAGGCCTGACCGTCTTGCAGAGCCTCCAGCGCTAACAAAGGTGTGCCGGGCTGAGGGGCGTTGGGCAAGGCTTGCCAGTGGGTGGGTTCTGAAGTTAATGGCATCGTGGGTCTCTTGATGCAGATCATAGTCAGTACTGCGGACATTGCCTCTGCAAGCAATGCGCTCACTAGAATGAAACGGTTACTTCTGTCTGGATGTGGTCATGTCTTCAACTCTTGTTCGCCGCCTGCTTTGGGTTCTTCTTGCCGCGGGAATTTTGGGAGCCGGTGTCTGGTGGATCAAGAAGCCCAAGCCGATAGCGGTAGTGGCGGTCGAGATCGCCCAGGGCAAGGTCGAGTCCAGCGTGGCCAATACACGCGCAGGCACCGTGGAAGCCTGCCAGCGAACCAAACTTTCCACCACCATGGGCGGACGCATTGAGGTGCTTGCCGTGAAAGAGGGCGACCGCGTCAAGAAGGGCCAGCTCCTGATGAAGCTGTGGAACGACGACCAGCAAGCCCAATCCAACGTGGCCTCAACACAGGTTGAGACGGCACGCAAACGCATGGCCGAGGCCTGCACAGTGGCTGCCAACGCCGAGAAGGAAGCCCAACGTCAAAGCGCATTGTTGGCCCAGGGCTTCATTTCCAGTTCGCGCGAAGAGCAAGTGCGCAGCGAAGCACAGGCCCGGCGCGCCGGGTGTGATGCCGCCACGTCCGATGTGGTGCAAACCCAGGCCCGTTTGAAGGCGACCCGCGTGGAGCAAAGCCGCACGGTGTTGTACGCGCCCTTTGCCGGTACGGTGGCCAAAGTGGTGGGCGAGGTCGGTGAATATTCAACCCCGTCGCCTCCCGGTGTGCCCACGCCGCCAGCCATCGACCTCATTGACGACACCTGCATGTATGTGAAGGCCCCCATGGACGAGGTCGACGCACCCAAAATCCAGCCGGGGCAGTTGGTGCGTATCAGTTTTGATGCCTTGCCCAAACAAAGCTTTGCAGGCACCGTGCGCCGGGTGGCCCCGTACGTGTCTGCCATCGAAAAGCAGGCCCGCACTGTCGATATCGAGGCGGTTCTCACCCCGACAGACAACGATCCCCGGCTGTTGGTGGGTTACAGCGCGGATGTTGAGGTGGTGCTGGCCGTGCGTGAATCGGTGCTGAGGGTGCCCACCTCTGCCATTCAGGAAGGCAATACGGTGTTGCTGGCCGGTGGTGACGGCGTGCTGGTGCAGCGCACGATCAAAACTGGCCTTTCCAACTGGGAATTCACCGAGGTGCTTGAAGGGCTGAGTGCGGGTGACAAGGTCATTACGTCACTGGAGCGTGAAGGCGTTAAGGTGGGTGCTAGCTATGTTTTGGATAGCAAGGCAGGCAGCAAATGAAAGGGCTAGGGCCTGAAAACACCTCGCAAATTCGGCTGAGAGGTATTCAGCGGGTGTTCCATCTGGGAGATTCGGATGTTCACGCGCTGCGAGATCTGAACCTGGACATTGGTGCTGGCGAGTATGTGGCGGTCATGGGCCCCTCAGGGTCAGGCAAATCCACCTTGCTTAACCTGTTAGGCCTGTTGGACAGTCCCAACGAAGGGCATTACCTGCTCGAAGGGCGTGATGTCACCACCCTGTCAAGCGATGAGCAGGCGCACGTGCGCAGCCAGCGCATCGGTTTTGTGTTTCAGAGCTTTCACCTTGTGCCACGCCTGAGCGCGGCAGAAAACATTGCACTGCCCATGGTGCTGGCGGGAATGGCACCGGCTGAGCGACAAAAACGGGTAGCGCAAGCGCTGAAAGACTATGGGTTGGAGAATCGCGCCGACCATCGGCCGGAGGAGCTGTCAGGCGGCCAACGCCAACGCGTAGCGATTGCCCGTGCCACCATCATGCAACCCGCCATGATTTTGGCTGACGAACCCACTGGCAATCTGGACCGCAGCACCGGCGACGAAGTGGTGCATTTGCTCGAGGGGCTCAACCAGCGGGGTGTCACACTCATCGTAGTGACCCACGATGCGGCGCTGGGTGCCCGTGCCAGACGGCAGCTGCGCATGGAAGACGGAGCGCTCAAGCTGGATTCCGCTCTTGAGGCCGCACCATGCGCACCAGTGACCTGATCCGCTTTGCCAAGGATGCCGCCACAGGCAATCCGCTGCGCGCGGGCCTGCTGGTCCTGGCCATGGCCATAGGTGTGGCCTCAGTAGTGGTGCTCACGGCCCTGGGTGACGGGGCTCGCCGTTATGTGATGAACGAGTTTTCTTCGCTGGGAAGCAATCTGGTGATCGTGTTGCCCGGACGCTCGCAGACCGGGGGCTTCAGCCCGGGCAATGCGGTGACCAGCACACCGCGCGACCTCACCATTGACGACGCGCAGGCTCTGCTCAGGTTGCCTACCGTGGCGCAGGCCGCACCCTTGGCCGTGGGAACCTCTGAAATTCGATTTGAAGGCCGCTTGCGCGAAGTCATGGTGGCGGGCACCACTGCGGAATACGCACAGGTTCGCCAAATGGCCATGGCCCAGGGACGGTTTCTGGCACCGGGTGACTGGCAAACCGGAGCCTCCGAGGCAGTGATTGGTGCCAACGTCCGAACCGAACTCTTTGGCAAGCAGAGCGCGCTGGGGCAACTGGTGCGCATCGGGGACCGGCGTTTTCGGGTAGTAGGCGTGCTGGCTGCCAGCGGGCAGGGATTGGGCATGAACTCCGATGAACTGGTGCTAATTCCGGTGTCATTGGCCCAGGCCATGTTCAACAGCAGCACCCTGTTTCGCATTCTGGTCGAGGCCAAAGGGCGCGAGTCCATTGAAGCGGCCAAAACCCAGGTAGCTGCGCTGATTCAGAGTCGCCATGAGGGGGAGCAGGACGTGACAGTTATCACCCAGGATGCAGTGCTTTCCACCTTTGACAAACTGCTGGGCGCGCTGACACTGGGCGTGGCGGGTATCGCGGCCATCAGCCTGGCGGTAGCCGGTATCCTGGTGATGAATGTGATGCTGGTGTCGGTCACGCAACGTACGTCTGAAATCGGGTTACTGAAGGCACTGGGTGCCGATGCTGCCACCATTCGCAGCGTCTTTTTGATGGAGGCCGCCATGCTATCGCTGGCCGGTGCGTTTGTGGGCTATGGGCTCGGCCTGGTGGTGGCGGGGATCGTGCGGCAGATGTATCCCACCTTCCCGGCCTATGCGCCGGACTGGGCTGTTTTTGCCGGGCTGGGGACCGCCCTGGCAACCGGCATTGTGTTTGGCGTTCTGCCGGCTCGCCGTGCCGCAAAGCTCGACCCGGTGCAGGCCCTGGCCAAGCGATAAAGGTCTGGCACTCCATGCAGCTCATTGACTCATCCCGGTTGGCGCTGCGCGCCGTGACCGCGCAGAAGCTGCGCAGCTTCCTGACCCTGCTGGGCATTGCTGTGGGTATTGCGTCAGTGATCCTTCTGACGTCGATTGGCGAGGGCATCCACCGGTTTGTGCTGGCGGAGTTCACACAGTTTGGCACCAACATCGTCAACATCACACCGGGCAAGGTCAAGACTTCTGGCCCGGCGCCCACCGGTATACCCAGCTCGGTGCGCGCGCTCACGCTGGAAGACACGGCGCTG
>CAJBMJ010000322.1 GCA_903954045.1 uncultured beta proteobacterium
CGGCGTGTCTTCGCGCAGCACGGACGGCATGCCTTCGCCGAAGTTGTACACATTGGCTACCACCATCAAGGTGCTGCCCAAGGCGCGGGATACCTCTATGGCTGCATCCGTCATCGGCAAGACGTGCGTTTGCCAGGCCTGATTGGTGTAGGCAGGGTTGAGCGCATGCACCACCACCTTGGCGCCTGCGGCTTCGCGTGACAACGCGGCAGTGTCATGGAGGTCGGCAGAGAGCCATTCAATGCGCTTGTCATCTGCCACTTCGGCAGGAACTGCCGAGCCAGGGCGTTTGTGACCAAGCACCGTCCAACCCGCTTCGGCAAAAGCGCGGGCAGCGGCCAGACCAAAGCGACCACGGGCACCCAGAATCAGAACAGTAGAAGTCATGGCGTTTTCCTTGTCAGTGCGTTTTTCTATCGATGAACTGGATTGTCAGAACATTTCCTTTGTTACACAATTGCATAAATATCCATAGCAGCCATGCATTTATGAATACCTTTGACTGGAGCCTCATTCGATCCTTCCTAGCGGCGCTCGATCAAGGCAGCTTGCTGGGTGCCGCCCGCAAACTACGCACCAGCCAGCCCACCCTGGGCCGCCACATTGCGGAGCTGGAAAGCCAGCTGGGGGTGGTTTTGTTCGAGCGCACCGGGCGGGGTCTGGTGCCCACAAGCACTGCTTTGCAACTGGCCGAATCGGCCCGCAGCATGGAAGCCGGGGCCAACGATCTGCAACGCAAGCTCTCTGGCGTGCAGAGTCAGACCGTTGGCAGCGTACGCATTACTGCCAGTGTTCCGGTAGCCGTCAACCTGCTCCCGCCCCTGCTGGCCCGCATGCGCCAAACGCTACCAGATATTCAGATCGAACTGGTGTCAAGCAACCAGGTAAGCAACCTGCTGCGGCGCGAAGCCGATATCGCTATTCGCATGGTCCGGCCCGAACAGGGAAGCCTGATCGCCAAGAAGATTGGCGATGTAGGTCTGGGCGCTTTCGCCCAACGCCAGTACCTTGCGCGCCGCGCGCCGCTGCGCAAACTCGAAGATTTGCTGCAGCATGAGCTCATTGGCGGAGACACCGACACATCCATTCTCGAGGGCTTCACCAGCTTGGGATTCCCCGCAGGCCCCGAGATTTTTGCCCTGCGCACCGACGACTTTATTGTGCAGTGGCAGGCCATACGCGCAGGGCTGGGAATTGGCTTTGCTACCGACTACATGGCGCGCACAGACCCCGATGTGCTGCCGGTGCTCAAGGGTGTCATCAAAGTGCCGCCTTTGCCCGTTTGGCTGGCCGTACACCGGGAGGTGCGTACCAGCCAGCGCATCCGCGCGGTGTACGATTTCCTGGCCGCAGAACTTCCCCATGTGCTTTGAAGGAGCCCCCCATGCATTGGTTTGACGATTTTGAAGCACGCAATTTAGATGTGAACGGCGTGCGCATCCATGCCCGTGTGTCGCAGGGCTTGCCTGATGGCAGACCCGCCTTGCTTCTGCTGCATGGCTTTCCCCAGACCCATGGCATGTGGAACCGCGTGGCGCGGTTGCTAGAAAAGAATTTTTATCTGGTCATGCCAGACCTGCGGGGTTATGGAGACTCGAGCAAACCACCGGGCCTTCCGGATCACAGCACCTACAGCAAGCGCACCATGGCACAAGACATGGTCGATGTGATGGATCAGTTGGGCGTGCAGCGCTTTGGCGTGTGCGGCCATGACCGGGGCGGGCGTGTGGCCCACCGCATGGCGGTAGACCACCCTACCCGCCTGAGCGGA
>CAJBMJ010000323.1 GCA_903954045.1 uncultured beta proteobacterium
ACTGGGCTGCGACGACGAACAGGCTGCACTCAACATGCGCGCACTGTATGCGCCTTTTCAAAGGCACCACGAGCGCATGATCCTGATGGACGTTCGCAGCGCAGAGCTCACCAAGTATGCCGCCAACGCCATGTTGGCCACACGCATCAGTTTCATGAACGAATTGGCAAACCTCGCAGAAAAACTCGGCGCAGATATAGAAATGGTGCGCAAGGGCATCGGAAGCGATCCTCGTATTGGCTACGATTTTTTATATGCGGGTGCCGGATACGGCGGATCCTGTTTTCCCAAGGACGTCAAGGCACTTATCAAGTCAGCCGTTGTAGACGGGGGCATGGAGCTCAAAGTACTCAGTGCCGTAGAGTCCGCCAACGTGAGCCAGAAAAAGGTGCTTGGCAACAAAGTCAAAGCCCGATTTGGAGACGACCTCAGCGGCAAACACTTCGCAATTTGGGGTCTGGCCTTCAAAGCCAATACGGACGACATGCGGGAAGCCAGCAGCCTCACACTGATAGAGGATTTGGTGTCCGCCGGAGCTACCCTGTCAGCCTATGACCCGGTGGCCATTCACAATGCGCAACTTTTACTGGATTGCTATCCGTCGGTAGGCTATGCCGATTCCCCGATGGCAGCGCTCGCGGGAGCCGAAGCGCTGATCATTGTGACCGAGTGGAAAGAGTTTCGCAGTCCGGATTTCGACGCGATCAAAGCCAGTCTCAAGCAAGCGGTGATTTTTGATGGTCGCAATCTCTACGACCCCAAGTGGGTACGTGATCAGGGGTTTGAGTACTTTGCGATTGGACGCTAAAGCCAGAGACACGTCATACAAATGACACCTGGACTGTCACGCTTTTGCCATCATCTGTACCTACCATGGAGTCCTCCCTACACGAGGCACTCCGGATGAAAGAATTCTTCAGTCTACTCAAGGTTCAACGCTGGGACGACCACCGCTACTACCATCACAGCCGCATCAACCAAACCTTGCACCTGATCAGCGCCATCAGTTTTTTGGTGGCCTACGCATTGCTGTTCACCGACCCGGCCATGGCCGCGTTGGTGGCCTGGCTGGTGTCGATGACCACGCGTCAATCGGGACATTTTTTCTTTGAACCCCGGGGCTATGACGAGGTGAACCAGGCGACCCACGAACACAAGGAAGAAATCAAGGTTGGCTACAACCTGCGCCGCAAGATCGTGCTTCTGGCGGTTTGGGCTGCCGCCCCCATTTCCCTTTGGCTGGTACCCGACTTTTTTGGCACGCTGGAAGCTGCTGACTCACTTGAAGGCTATTTGCACAACACGGGCATGCTCTGGCTGGTCATTGGGGTCGGTGGCCTGGTGTTTCGCACCGTGCATCTATTCTTTCTCAAAGGTGTATTGGATGGCTTGGTCTGGATGACAAAAATCCTCACAGACCCATTCCACGATATCTATCTTTACTACAAGGCACCGCTGGCGCTCCTGCGTGGCGAGCTCATCGAAAAGCGCAGCACCAGCAATAACTTGGCTTGAAGGCGCACCGCACCGACGTGGGGCGCAGGCCGCCTCCACTTAAAGTCTGAATTTGGTCTGCAGCATTTCACGAAGCAGCCGGCGACGGATGGTCTTGTTGGTTGTCAATCCATCACTCCACCACCATCCGTCAGCCTTCATGGCAAGTCCGGCGCCCACAAAACGCTGCACCACCTCTTCAAAGTCACGGTCCGTGAAATTCAGACTCCAAATAATGCGCCCTGTGCCCACCCAGCTCAGTGCCAAACCTTCCAGGCGCAGATAGTGTTGGAACAACCAATTGAAACTCGCCGGCATCGTGTAAAGCACGGTCCACACCGAGGACATGGCAGCCACCTGCACAGGTATACCGGCTTCGGTCAATCGGGTGTTCAGCAAGGCAGCACGGCGATTCCAGGTCTCGTCGAGCGACTGGTACATCCCAGCAATGTCGGCATCTTCCAGGCGACTCAGAAACACGTTCATTGCGCCCATCACATAGGGGTGGGCGTTGAAGGTTCCTCGTGCAAAGCAAATATCTGCTGGCGAGTCTTCTCGAAATCGCTGCATCCAGGCACGCTTGCCACACACCACGCCAATCGGCAAACCGCCACCCAGCGTCTTGCCGTAGGTCACCAAGTCTGCGCGAACGCCAAAGTACTCTTGTGCACCGCCTTTGGCCAGACGAAAGCCCATAAAGACTTCATCAAAAATCAGCGCGATGCCGCGTTCATCGCAAATCTGGCGCAACTTCTTCAACCACTCGGTATAGGCAGATCTATCAAAATGGGCCTTGCGCGAGCTATCCAGCATCGCCCCATCGCTGGGAGCAGCGGCGTTGGGGTGCAAAGCCTGCAAGGGGTTAATCAGTATGCAGGCAATGTCCTTGCGACTGCGCAACACCTGCAAAGTTCTTTCGCCCATTTCGGTAAGGGTGAATGTGTCACGTGCCGGTACAGG
>CAJBMJ010000324.1 GCA_903954045.1 uncultured beta proteobacterium
CGACTACCTGGAGCTTATGAAAGTGCGCATGGGCGCACGCCTGAGCTACACGCTGGACTTGCCCGAAGCCCTCAAACAGCACAGCGTTCCACCCCTGCTTTTGCAACCCCTGGTCGAAAACAGCATTCAGCACGGACTGGAACCCAAAGTGGCGGGGGGAAGCATTTCAGTGCGGGCTCACGCGACCGCCGATGCCCGGTTGGAGATTGAAGTGCTGGACACTGGCCTGGGTTTGCCAGGCAGCGGATCGTCAAGGGCCGGAAGCGGTTTTGGTCTGCGCCAGGTGCGGGAGCGACTCAGCACCCTGTATGGAAGCCAAGGCGCTATGCTTTTGGAAGCTGCTGATGCCGGTGGAACAAGGGCTAGCATCACTTTTCCCTTGAAAAAATGACGCTCCCGAGCGCAACCGCACTGATTGCCGAAGACGAACCGCTTCTGGCCCAGGCTTTGCAGGCCGAGCTGGCCCAGGTGTGGCCGGCGTTGCAGATCGTGGCCAGCGTGGGCGACGGCGCATCGGCGGTGCAAAAGGCACTGCAACTGCAACCCAACGTGCTGTTTTTTGACATTCGCATGCCGGGCTTAAGCGGCCTGGAAGCCGCTGCCGAACTGGCCGACGCCTGGCCAGCCACAGGGTCAGGGACCAAACCATTCCCGGCACTGGTGTTTGTGACGGCCTATGACCAGTACGCGGTACAAGCCTTTGAAGCGCAGGCGGTGGACTACCTGCTCAAGCCGGTGCAACGATCCCGGTTGCAAAAAACAGTAGAAAAACTGCAGCTAGCGCTTGCCAAACCTACACAAGCTGCTATGGATTTTGAAGCAACTTTGGGTCAGCTGCGCGGTTTGCTGGGGCAGCCTACGCCGCCTGCCCAGGCCACCAGCGCGCCACTCAAAGTCATTCAGGCCAGCGTGCACAGCGCGCAGGGCAGCACCATTCACATGGTACCTATCGAAGACGTGCTGTGTTTCGAGGCAGCCGACAAATACGTGCGGGTGCTCACAGCCCAGCGGGAATACCTGATTCGCACGCCGCTCAAGGAGTTGCAGGACCAGCTGGATACGCAGGTGTTCTGGCAAATCCACCGTGGCACGGTGGTGCGTGCGCTGGCCATCGAGGCGGTCACCCGAGATGAAGCCGGAAAAATGGTGGCCAGCCTGCGGGGAATCAAAGAAAAGTTCGTGGTCAGCCGCTTGTACGGCCACCTCTTCAAAGCCATGTAAGCCCCGGCCATTGGGCCGGGACCCCATCAAAACGACCAGCTGGCCATCACGTAGGCCGTACTGCGCACCGGAAGCTGCGCAATTACCGCGTTTTCGGGCCCACCGTTGGCGCGCACACCGGCCTGCACCTGTACCCGGTCGCCCTGCCAGGTGAGTGAAGCAGTCACTATGCGACCCTGGTCAGCGGGAGTGAAGAGCACGTCCAGTGCGGGTTGCCAGGCACCGTTTTGCCAGCTCAGACGCAGCAGCACATTGCTGCGCCGCAAACTCGACGCAGCACCAAAGGCCTGCGTCTGCCAAGCCAGATTGCCCGCCACCGCAGCGGCTGGTGCGCCATGGTTAGTCAACGCAGCAAGCTGCTGGTTTCGCTCCGACCATGCGTCCCACTGCGCATCCGACGCTGCGCTGCCGTCCCACCACAGCTCCGCCAGCACGCTGATCTGGTCGGCATTGGTCCAGGTGGCACCCAGCAGTGCCTGCGTGACACCTTCTTGAACCTGGGCCTGCCAGGGGTTGCTACTGGTCAGTGCGGACGCTGGTGAACTGAAGGCCGTGCCGTCCATGCGGGCCGCATGCCGGACAGAGCCATGCAGCTCCAAGGACTCATCCGCCACCCAGGCTACGGCTGCACCCATGCTGGCCCCAGTGCGATCGGCACTGCGGGCAAAGCCGTACCAGTCTGCAGCACCCGAACGTCGGTAGTAGCGTGCCAACAGTGCAGGCTCCTTGGCTCCCAGGTCATGCCGATCGCCCGTGGGGTTCACCGCAACAAAAGACCAGGCCGCGCTGGCGTCAAAGTGCTCGGCCAGCAAGAGCGGTCGACCTTCCAGCGTCGTGCCCACCAGCGTGCGCCGGTTCTCCTGCTGCACCATGTCGTTGGGGCGAAAACCGTAGCCCACATCCCAACCCACGATCTTTTTGCCTGCGCTGAGTTGCCAGGAATCGGCATCGTGCGAAGCGTACAACTCATTCATCCAGGCGCGGCCGTCAACGGTGCGCGTTTCCCAGCGCTGCTGCTGTAGCGTGGCCACGGCGGTCAGGCCATGGCCACTGGCCCGCAATTCGGTTTCCAGCGTGGCACCACTGTCGGGCTCCGCTACCAAGCCGCTCTGCAGGGCATTGGCCTGTGCCACCGGGCCCAGCGCACCTGCCTGCGCCTGCGTCCATTCCAGGCGCACCTGTCCGCCAGTCTCTATGGCCTGCCCCCAGCTAGCGCTTCCAGCCATTGCCAACGCGCCCACAAGGCCTGTCCATAAGGTTTGCATGGCCTACTCCAGAGACGGATTTTTGGCCAGAAACATGGGGTTGAGCCAGGTATCGGGCACCGTACGTTCCTTGCGGCTCAGGTAACGCACATGGGTTTGCTTGTGGTTGCTGAGCTGGTCCAGCAGCACCATCTCGGTCACCATGGTGGGAGCAGCGGGCTTGTCCACCACAAAGCGCGCCTGTTTGGCGAGTTTGTCGGACTGTACATACAGATCGGCGCGCACCGGTTCATGGCGCGCCTTGCCAAGCCACAGCTCAATGCGCTGGTAGGTCACGCCTTTGCGGGCGGCCTTGAGGCTCAGGTGCTGGCAGGTAGCAGTGGCAGAAGCCCCCTCGCCCCCGCAGGGTTCATCGCCGATCAAGGTGCCGGTGTAGTCCTCGGACCAGCTCATGTTGGCCACATCACCGGTAGAAGCGTCGCCCAGCAGCTTTTGCATCGGCGTGATGCGCAGCGGGCGCTGGCTGGCTGGCATGAGCAACCAGAAGTCGTCTCCCAGCATGAGTACCTTCTGGCCTTTTTCTGCGGGGCTTTGCATCAGCACCAACGACTTGTGTCCTGCTTGCACAAAAACGGTGTAGCGGCGCTCCTTGTCGGGCGAGCCATCGCTGTTGAAGACGCTGATCTGCGTGTCCACCTGCAGGTTGTCCGCGCTCATGCGAAAGCGATCGGCAGCCTTGAGCAGGGCAGACACATCCTGCGCCTGCGCCAGGGCAGCGCCACCGGCCAGAACCCCGAGCAAAAAGAGTTGTTTCAGTGATTTCATGGTGTGTCTCGTTTTGGAGTATCAGGTGTGGGCCAGAGCGTCTACCACCGGCATGTGGACAGTGCGGCGGGCCACCCAGGCCGAAGCCAGCATGGTCAGTGCCACCATGGTCGCGAAGGTCGCGAGGTACAGCACAGGGTCAATGCTAATGTTGAGCGGGTAACCCACCGAGCGGCCAGGAGGAGGAGGCATTTCTACCGGCACCACATAGAGCAGCAAGGAAACGGCCAGCGACAAGGTCGCACCCACCATGGCGCCAACGCCGCCGAGCACCATGCCTTCCAGTGCCAGGGTGCGCATCAGTTGGCCGGGCAGTGTGCCCAAGGCGCGCAGGGTGCCAATCTCCCGGGTGCGCTCAATGATGGCCATGGCCATGGCGTTGGTCACCACAAACACCACGATGGCACCAATGATCATGCCCAAGGCCCCAAAAATACGGTTGTACAGATCGCGCACCGAGCGGTAGAAAAAGGCCTGATCTATCCAGGTTTGCACTGTGAGCGTGGGGTTGGCAACTGCCAGGCGCTGCTGTGCCGAGTCCGTCAACTCCATGCGGTTGAGGAAAACACCCAGACTGGAGACGCGTTGGGTATTGAGCAGCTTCTGTGCAGTCGCCAGGTCGGTATAGACCATGCGCTTGTCCACGTCCGGCACGCCCGTGGTGAAGATGCCTTTGACCCGCACATCGCTGGCGTTGAGTGCACCCTCCGTGGTACTGGCCAGTAAGGTGAGGCTGCTGCCCGGCTCGGCTTTGAGGCTGCGCGCCAGGGCTTCCCCCAGCATGACTTCGGGCTCGGCGGCGTCCGAAGTCAGAACCTCTCCTGAGCGCATGGTGAGGAAAGGCCCTTTGACACTGAACTCGGCGTTGGGGTCAATGCCGGTGGCAATCATCACCGTCGATTTGTCGCCATTGCTGATAAGCCCGCTGAACTCCACCTTGGGCAACACATTGCGCACGTCGGGGTCGGCCAGCAAGGCGGTGCGCAGCGAAGCAGCGTCGTCCAGCCCATGTTGCAAGGGCGTATCTTCGTCCTCGGTGAACTGTTGGGGCTGCCCCAGAATCAGGTGTCCGGTGGTGCGGGCCGCTGCCTGTGCCAAAGCCTCGTAGGTAAACAGGGCAAAGCCCCCGGCCAGCAAAATGGAGGCTGTTCCGAGCGCCGCAATGGACACCGTGACCAGAGAGCGCCGGGGGTTGCGCAGGGTGTTTTGCAAGGCGAATTTGAGCCACATACCGGTCATACCAACCTCCCGTCCATCAAAGCCACAATCCGGTCACAGCGTTGGGTCAGGCGGCTGTCGTGGGTGGCTATCAAAAAGGCGGCTCCTTCGGCGTGGCCGCATTCACGCATCAGGTCCAGCACCTGGTCAGCGGTGTGGGAATCCAGGCTCGCCGTGGGCTCATCTGCAATCACCAGACGCGGGCGCTTCACCAGCGCGCGGGCAATGGCGACGCGCTGGCGCTGCCCGCCAGACAGCGCGTCGGGTCGGTGTTGGGCGTGGTCCTGCAAACCAACGGCCCGCAACTGAGCAGCTACACGTTCGCGCCGCTCCGCAGCAGGAACTCCGGTCAAGAAGAGCGGATAGTCCACGTTTTCGGCTACCGTCATCACGGGTACCAGGTTGAAGTTCTGAAAAACAAACCCCAGGGCATCGCGGCGCAAAAGCGTGCGCTGATCTTCATTGAGTGCCGCGACCGACTGTCCACCGAACAGAATGTCTCCTGAATCCGGCGTGTCGATCAGGCCACAAAGGTTGAGGATGGTGCTTTTGCCACTGCCTGAAGGGCCGGTGAGCGCCAACAACTCGCCACGCTGCACGCTCAGATCCACGCCCTGCAGGGCAGAAACTACATGCGCACCCAGATGGTAGGTTTTGTGCACCTGGTGCAAGGCCATCACGGCAGGCGAGGCATTCATGATGCGAGCGCCTTGAGCTGCACGCGGGCTTCATCTGCCTGAGGCGCTTTGCTGTCGATCACCAGATTCAGGTACTTGCGTGCATCTTCCGCGCGGTGTTCCGCCTCGGCGAGCTTGGCCGCGCGCAGCCAGACCACGCTCTGGAATTCCAGTGGCGATTTTTCAAACAAAGGGCTACCGAGCACATCACCCAGCAGTTTTTTGCCCTGGGCAGCACGGTTCATGAAGCCGGGCACGGCCAGGAAGGTGTTGGCCGCCACAAAGCGCACATTCAACACCGCAGGCAGATTGCCATACGACACAGCATCCGCATTGGGCGAGACCATTGCCAAAGCCTTGTCCAACATGGCCATGCCGTCTTCTGCGTAGCCCATCTTCTTCCAGGGCAAAAACGTAGTACCTGCCAGCATGGCAGTAGATGCCCCGGCATAGGCCAACAGCACCGGGTTGCCTGGTTCTGCGCGCTGCAGGTTGTTCATGGTGGTTGCCGCGCGCTCGACCGCGGCGCTTTCGCCGCCCTGCGCGTGGGAAAACTGGGTAAAGGCCTCCTGAAACTGGGCTTCGGGCACTGCGTGAGCGACGCTCATCCAATGCAATGACGCGCACAAAGCCAGGCGAAGGGCTGTCTTGCGGGTTTGGGGGAAGGTTGGCATGGAAGGTCCTGTGGGTGGGGTTAAACAATGGACCGAAGCTTAAAAAGACCACGCCTTGTGCGCATCCGGTTTGCGATGAAAGTCCCGGGTTGTGGCGCGAAATGCAGGCATGCAACACCAAACTGCGGGAATCGATCGCACCAACCTTGCCTAGAGGATGAGAGCGCACTACGATAGGGCATCCAAAATCCTATAGATCCTGCATGTCCACCATCCGCTATACAACCGTCGCCAATGTCCTGCCTGAATCCAAGATGCGGCTGTATCCCACCAAGGTGATCAATGTCATTGGCGGCCCCGGCAGCGATAAGTCGCTGTTTTCTTCGGCCATCATCCTGTACCTCAACCTGCACAACAAAACGGTGGAGACGATTCCCGACTACGCCAAGTCGCTGGTATGGCAACAAAACTTCGAAGTACTCAAAAACCAGTACTTCATCGCCCAGCGGCAGTTTGAAATGCTGAACCTGCTCGACGGTCAGGTGCAGTTTCTGTTGACCGAATGCTCCCTGCCCCAGGTGCTGTACTACAACGAAAACTACGCCGAAAACATTTGCGACGTCTCCAAAACCCGGGCGCAAATACTGGAGTGGTACAAGCAATACGACAACATCAACATCTTTGTAGAACGCGGCGAGAAGAAATATGTGCGCTCCGGACGCTTCCAGGACGAAGACCAGGCACGCGATATCGACCGCGGTCTGCGCAGCGTTCTGGTTCGCGAGGGGATCAACTTCACGCCGCTGAACCCCAATCTGGAAGAAATCAACGCATTCGCGGCGACCTTGCTGGAGTAGCAAGCGCCATGAGGCTGCCCTTGGCGTGGCTAGAGCCGAGCGACGACTAAAATCGGCGAGATGAGCGCTCCCAAACCTACCAGCACCCCAAAAGCAAACGCCGAAGTCACCAAGACCAGCAACTTCCTGCGCCAGATCATTGAATCTGACCTGGAAAAAGGCACTTATGCCTCACGCCGCTGGGCAGGCTGCCCTGGAGATGCAACCCATCAGGCCAAGGGTGCGCCGGACCCCGCCAAGATTCGCACCCGTTTTCCGCCCGAACCCAATGGTTACCTGCATGTGGGTCACGCCAAGAGCATTTGCCTGAATTTTGGCTTGGCACGCGATTACGGGGGTGTCTGCCACCTGCGCTTTGACGACACCAACCCCGAAAAAGAAGACACCGAATATGTGGACAGCATCATCGATGC
Source organism: uncultured beta proteobacterium (assembly GCA_903954045.1). Classification (GTDB taxonomy): domain Bacteria; phylum Pseudomonadota; class Gammaproteobacteria; order Burkholderiales; family Burkholderiaceae_C; genus Allorhodoferax. Next base: position 7,031 of record CAJBMJ010000324.1, read on the forward strand.
AGTGAAATGGCTGGGCTTTGACTGGGCACAGCTGGGTGAGGTGCCTGGCAGTGCCGCGCCCTACCAGGCCAGCGACTACTTTGATTTCATGTATCGCTCAGCCGAGTGCTTGATTGAAAACGGGCATGCCTATGTGGACGAGCAAACCCCGGAGCAAATGCGGGTGAACCGTGGTGACTTTGGGAAGCCCGGTGTCGACAGCCCGTTTCGTGCCCGAACACCTGCCGAGAATCTGGCTCGATTTAGGGAAATGCGCGATGGCAAACACGCCGATGGCTCCATGGTTTTGCGCGCAAAGATCGATATGGCCAGCCCCAATATCAACATGCGGGACCCGGCCATTTACCGCATTCGCCGCGCCACGCATCACAACACGGGTGACACCTGGTGCATCTACCCCATGTACACCTTTGCGCACCCCATTGAAGATGCGCTGGAGCAAATCACCCACAGCATCTGCACACTCGAGTTTGAAGACCAACGGCCGTTTTATGACTGGCTGATGGAGCGACTCATTGAGGGCGGTTTGCTGGCAAACCCTGCGCCTCACCAGTATGAGTTTGCCCGACTCAACCTCACCTACGTGATCACCAGCAAGCGCAAACTGGCCCAACTGGTGAATGAAAACAAGGTCAGCGGCTGGGACGACCCGCGCATGCCGACCATCGTGGGTTTGCGTCGGCGTGGCTATACACCTGACAGCCTGCAGCTTTTTGCCGAGCGCATTGGCGTGACCAAAAGCGACAGCTGGATCGACTATGCCACCCTGGAAGGCTGTCTGCGCGAGGACCTGGAAACCAAAGCGCACCGTGGAATGGCGGTGCTCGACCCGATCAAACTGACGCTCACCAACTGGGATGAAGCCTTTGGCGCGGGACATCTGGAACCCTGTGCCTTGCCTGCGCTGCCCCACCCGGTGGAAGGCCAGCCCGAACCCGCAGAGCGTCAGTTCACTATCGGCAAAGAGGTCTGGATTGAACGCGAAGACTTTGAAGAGGAGCCACCCAAAGGCTATAAACGCCTGTCGCCCGGTGCCAAAGTGCGTCTCAAGGGCGGCTACATCGTGGAATGCACGGGCTGCACCAAAGACGCAAGCGGCGTAGTCACGGAAGTAATTGCCACCGTGTTCCCGGACACCAAGAGCGGCACGCCCGGAAGCAGCAGCATTAAGACCTCCGGTGTGATCACCTGGGTGGGGGTCAATGATGGGGTTCCGGCTGAAATTCGCATGTACGACCGGCTATTCATGGACGCCCAACCTGATGCAGGTGGCAAGGACTTTCTGGCCAGCCTGAACCCCGACAGCCTCAAAGTTGTGTCTGCCATAGTTGAGCCCTCGCTGGCAAACGCCCAACCCGACCAGAAGTTTCAGTTTGAGCGAATTGGCTATTTCGTCGCTGACAGAATGGACCATGCGCTTGGCAAACCAGTATTCAATCTCGCAGTGGGTTTGAAAGACAGCTGGGGAAAGTGAAGCTGCTTTTTCAAATTTGCGTGGCAGCCAATCCTCAATCGTGGAATACTGGCGGGTCCAAACCGGCTTCCAAATTCAAAATGAAAGGGATATTCCATGATTCAACGCCTGATTCCTGTCGCTGCCGCTATTCTGGTTTCTGCATGTTCCAGCTACACGCCTGACCCGAGCGCCACCGCGCGCCTTGCGCCGACTACTGGCAATAGCACCAATGGGACCATCACCTTCACCCAGATGGGCAGTTTTGTACAAATTCATGGCGAAGTGCGTGGACTCGCACCCAATAAGTACCATGGCTTTCACATTCACGAAAACGGCGACTGCAGCAGCGGCGACGGCATGAGCGCTGGTGGGCATTTCAACCCCACGAAAAAACAGCATGGGGCACATGACGGTCGCGAAAAACATGCAGGCGATCTGGTAAGCCTGAAAGCTGACGACAAAGGCATCGCCCATGTGAAATACATAGCCGATTCCATTTCCATACTTGACGGTGAAAGCAATGTGGTTGGCAAAGGCCTGATCGTTCACCGTGACCCCGATGACTATAGAACCCAGCCCACCGGCAATTCCGGCCCCCG
>CAJBMJ010000325.1 GCA_903954045.1 uncultured beta proteobacterium
CTGGACCAGGCCAAGCTGCGGCCCTTACTTTTATTGAAGTACCACGACTCGATTACCGATGCAGTGGCCGATCTGGGCAAGCCGGAAGAGATTGGAAAGGTATTCAGCAGCTTTCAGCGGTATCTGTACGAAGAAGAAACGTGATTTCTCCAGCGCTGATTCACTATGCTTTTGATAGCGGTTTGCGCAAATTCCAATGGGGCTAGCAGCCTATTTGGCATAGAAAAAGTGCTACGCAAGGGTTTGATCAGCTACCGCGACGGCGGCAGGACGTGACGAACCTTCGGCGCTCGATGCGTATCTACCTCGTCGGCCAGCCCCAACAAATGCTCCAGGTGTTTGATGTTCATTTCTGCAATCCAGTTTATGACTTTTGTGAATGAAAACTAGATAAATAATACATTGGACACATTCAAAAGCAAGTCCTACGATGCGCTACACAAGATCCCAAACCCCACCCGCACCAGGAGACACACATGCAACCGAAACTTCACACAGCCTTGCGCAAGCTGGGCGTACTACTCACCGGTCTGGCTCTCGCCACCGCGCTTTCGGCACAAACCTATCCCTCCAAACCCGTCAGCATGATCGTGGCCTTTCCGGCAGGCGGCGGCTCGGATGTGCTGGGACGCGCTGTCGGTAAGGGTATGGCTGATGTCTTCGGCCAGCCTGTCATCGTCGAAAACGTGGTGGGCGTGGGTGGCTCCTTGGGTGTGCTCAAGGCAGCCAATGCCCAGCCCGACGGCTACACCATTCTGGCGGGTTCACCACTGGAGTTGATCTACACGCCACTGGGCATAGCCGCTGCAAAAAACAAGCCCGAAGACATGCGCCTGGCAGCCTTGGTGGGCCACACACCCATTGCCATTGCGGTTCGCAAAGATTTGCCGGTGAACACACTGGAAGAGTTTGTTGCACTGGCCAAAAAGTCTGACAAGCCACTGAGCTTTGGCTCCACAGGCATCGGTTCCCTCTATCACCTGATGGCAGAGAAAGCACTGCAAACGGCGGGTGCGCATGGGCTGCACGCGCCCTACAACGGCATAGCCCCGTACATCAAGGATTTGATGGGCGGGGTGATTGACTTTGCAGTCGTCCCCCTGACCGGCCCGGTGCTGGGCGCTATTGATGGCGGCCAGATCAAAGCACTCGCACTCGCCTCCAGCAAACCCTTGGCTCGCCTGCCCAAACTTCCCCTGGCAAGCGCCACCAAAGGTTTTGAAGACTACCAGTTCAGCATCTGGATTGGCATTCAAGCCAGTGCCAAGACACCGGATGCACAAGTGGCCGCGCTGCACAAAGCTGCCTACACCGCACTGGGCAACCCGGAGATTCGCAAAGTGATTGAGACAGCGGGCAGCACGGTTGCTGAGCCCATGACCCTGGCCCAGCTCGATGCCTTCTACAAAAAGGAAGTGCTCACGGGCGCTGCAATTGCCAAGGCGATCAAACTCGAACCGCAGTAACCCGATGTCCGCCACGCTTACTGCCATGCACGCGCGCGCAGGAGCCTTTACGGCGCTGCGCCGCGACATCCATCAGCACCCGGAAATCGGGTTTCAGGAGTTCCGTACCAGCGATCTGGTTGCAGAGCGGCTAGAACGCTGGGGCTACACCGTCACCCGCGGTCTGGGCGGTACCGGTGTCGTCGGACAAATGCAAAAAGGCTCGGGTAAACGCAAGCTCGGCCTACGGGCGGATATGGACGCCCTGCCTATCCAGGAAGCCACTGGCTTGCCCCATGCAAGCTGCCACGCCGGAATAATGCACGCCTGCGGACATGATGGTCACACCGCCATTTTGCTGGCGGCGGCTGAGCATCTGGCGCAGCATGCCCAGTGGAACGGCACTTTGAACCTGATTTTCCAGCCCGCCGAGGAGAGCCTGGGCGGCGCACGCAAGATGATGGAAGACGGCCTGTTTGAGCGCTTTCCCTGCGATGCTATTTTTGCCATGCACAACTTGCCGGGGAGCAGGCAGGGTCAGATGTTGCTGCACGAAGGCGCGTTTTTGGCTTCCAGTGAAAACATCTCGATTCACATTGAAGGCATAGGCGGGCATGGCGCCATGCCCCAATTCAGCGCTGATCCAGTGGTGGCAGGTTCTTCTATCGTCATGGCCTTGCAGACCATAGTGTCCCGCAACGTGGCTCCCCTGCAAATGGCTGTGATCACCGTGGGGGCGTTTCAGGCTGGCGACGCCAATAACGTCATTCCCCAACAGGCTACGCTCAAGCTCAGCGTGCGCGCTCTTGACCGTGAAGTGCGTGAGCTGCTACGTCGGCGCATCGTGGAGCTGGTGGAGGCGCAGGCCCAGAGCTATGGCGTGGCGGCGCGGGTTGAGTTCCTGCCAGGCTACCCGGTACTGGTCAACACTCCGGCTGAAACCGCGTTAGCTCGCGAAGTGGCAGTGAGCCTGTTAGGAGCAGAAAACGTGGTGCTTCAGGCAGAACCACTTACCGCCAGCGAAGATTTCGCTTACATGCTGGAAGCCGTGCCGGGCAGCTACGTATTCATTGGCAATGGTGATGCAGCTTCCGGTGGACACGGTGCCTGCATGGTGCACAACCCGAACTACGACTTTGAAGACCGCAATATTCCTGTGGGTGCTGCCTTCTGGGTCGAACTGACGGAGCGGTTTCTGGCATAGTCTTTCTCATTACTGATTCACATCGGGAGAGACAAGGCGGCGTTACGACGTTGCCTTGCGCCGAAGGAGCAACCGCCCCGGAAACTCTCAGGCAAAAGGACCGATGTGGATGTTTTTCTCTGAAGAGTTGTCGGAGCTTGTCGCCCGACACACCGCAGGAGCAAGTGGCAGTACCCCAACAGTGCGGCCATGAATCTCTCAGGTACCAAACAGAGGGGGCGTACATCGCGCATGGTGCGTGGGCGTACTCCCATCCTCGACTTGTTTGGAGATCTGAGTCATGAAATCAATTGCAGTTATTGGCGGCGGAATTACCGGCGTTACTACCGCCTACGCCCTCGCCCAACGCGGCTTTGCTGTCACCCTGTTTGAGAAAAACCGCTATGCGGCGATGGAGACATCGTTTGCCAATGGCGGTCAGTTGTCCGCCTCCAACGCTGAGGTGTGGAACCACTGGTCGACCATCCTCAAAGGCCTGAAGTGGATGCTCAAGAGCGATGCGCCCCTGCTGGTCAACCCCAAACCCAGTTGGCACAAGCTGAGCTGGTTTGCCGAGTTCATCGGCAACATTCCGCACTACGAACGCAATACGGTGGAGACCACCCGCCTGGCAGTGGCAGCGCGCCAGCACCTGTTTGCCTGGGCACAGGCCGAAGGAGTGGACTTTGACCTCAAGAAAGAAGGCATCCTGCACATCTACCGCGACAAGAAAGGGTTTGAGCATGCAGGCAAGGTCAGCCAGTTGCTGGCGCAGGGTGGACTACCGCGCCGGGCCGTTACGCCCTCTGAAATGAAAGCCATAGAACCCACTCTGGCTGGCGACTACTACGGTGGCTATTTCACCGAAAGTGACTCCACGGGCGACATCCATAAATTCACGACGGGCATGGCCACTGCTATCGACCGCATGGGTGTGCGCTGCGTTTACGGCAAAGACGTTCAGACTCTGAACAGCGATGGCAAGCGTGCCACCGTGATAACTACAGAGAATGGTTTTGAAGCTAAGGAATATTTTGATGGACTGGTGGTGTGTGCAGGCGTAGAGAGCCGCAACTTTGCTGCCCAACTGGGAGACCGCGTCAACATTTACCCGGTCAAAGGCTACTCCATCACAGTGCAACTGCAAGACGAGCAAAGCCAGGCCGCCGCACCCCACGTGAGCCTGCTGGACGATGAGACCAAACTCGTCACCAGCCGTCTGGGACTGGACCGATTTCGGGTGGCGGGCACTGCAGAGTTCAATGGCTACAACAAGGACATACGCGCCGACCGCATTCGCCCGCTCATTGACTGGGTCAACCAATGTTTCCCAGGCGTGAACACCCGCCAAGTCGTGCCATGGGCAGGACTGCGCCCCATGATGCCCAACATGATGCCGCGTGTAGGCCGGGGAAAGGCGGCCAATGTGTTCTACAACACCGGGCATGGGCATCTGGGCTGGACGCTGTCGGCCGTCACCGCCGATATGGTGGGCAATGTGATTCAGAAAGCCTTGGGTCACGCGGACTCGGTATTCCCTTACGCCAGTGCACTCTCCATCAATCGGGCCTGACAAGCGTGTAACGTTGTCTTGTACGATGGGTGTGCCAGAGTAAATCACACACCCATTTAAAGAAGGATAGGCCTTGTCCCCCAGCCCTGTTGAAGCCCCATTGGAGTTTTTAAAGTATCTGTATGCGGCGGCCGTGCAGCGCGCCATGCCCCTGCATGTGATGGGTGCTTTTTTGCCCCAGGCCACGGGTCGCACGCTGGTGATAGGAGCAGGCAAGGCTGCTGGGTCCATGGCCCATGCGGTAGAGGCCCTGTGGCCAGCCAATGCAGACTTGTCTGGCATGGTGGTCACTCGCTACGGTCACATACCCGAGCGTCCTGACGGATTGCCACAACGCATAGACATTGTGGAAGCGGCACACCCGGTACCGGATGCCGCAGGGATGGCAGCTGCGCAGCGGTTGATGGGACTGTGCCAGGACCTGACCGAAAACGATCTGGTGTTGTGCCTGATTTCGGGTGGCGGGTCCTCATTGCTCACCCTGCCCGCAGAGGGCTTGACCCTGGCAGACAAGCAGCGCATCAACAAGGCGCTGCTGGAATGCGGTGCCGATATTTCGGAGATGAACTGTGTACGCAAGCACCTCTCCCGCATCAAAGGGGGGCGACTGGCTGCGGCCTGTGCACCGGCCCGTGTAGTCACTCTGCTGATCAGCGATGTGCCCGGAAACGATGCCAGCGTGATAGCCAGTGGCCCTACCGTGCCAGACGCGACCACCTGCGCCGATGCACTGGCCATATTGAGCCGCTACGGTATAGAAGTGCCGGATGGGGTGTTGATGCAGCTAGATGATGGCAGTCTGGAGACCTTCAAAGCTTCGGATCCGGTCTTTGGGGGCAATCAGGTTCATCTGATTGCTACGCCCCAGCAATCACTGGAAGCCGCAGCCGCAGCCGCCCGCTCAGCAGGCATAAACGCCTATATCCTGAGCGATGAAATCGAAGGCGAGTCGCGCGAAGTGGGCAAGGTGCACGGTGCATTGGCCCGTGCAGTGGCCATCCATGGTCAACCCTTTCAAAAGCCCTGTGTGATCCTCAGCGGTGGGGAAACCACCGTGACTGTGCGGCCGCAAGCCGGTGGAGTACAACGAGGGCGCGGTGGCCGCGCGGGAGAGTTCTGCATGGGCCTGGCCCACGCGCTGCAAGGCCAGGCGGGCGTCTACGCACTGGCAGCGGATACCGATGGCATTGATGGTGTGGAAGACAACGCAGGTGCCTTCGTTACGCCAGACACACTGGCGCGTGCGCAAGTCAAAGGTTTGAAGCTGGGCGCTCATTTGGACCGTAACGATGCCTATGGCTACTTTGAGGCCTTGAACGATTTGTTTGTGACAGGCCCAACCCACACCAATGTGAACGACTTCAGGGCATTGCTGGTGCTCTGAGCCCGATGCCGGGGCACAATACCCGCATGCTTTCTTATTTCTTGCGCGATGCTTCAGGCTCTTTGTCCTAATGCCTGAACCTTTGCAACATTCAATTCAACCAGCTCACCACAAACAGCGAATCCTCGCCGAGGTCCATGCGCTGTGGCTTCTGGCCTGGCCCATATTGGTGGGCCAACTGGCCAATGTGGGCATGGCCGTGGTCGATGTGGCCATGGCCGGGCACGCTTCTGCCAATGACCTGGCTGGCGTTTCCATGGGCGTATCCATCTGGAACCTTGTGATCATCACCCTCATGGGAGTGATGATGGCCATCAACCCCACGGTGGCCCACTACGTCGGAGCCAGAGAATACGACCGAGTGCCCCACGTGGTCCGGCAGGGACTGTGGAAGGCTCTGGGCGTGGGACTGATTGCCATCCTGCTGTCCAACCTGGCGGCGCAGGTGTTTTATGTGATGCCGCTGGAGCCTGAAGTGCGTGACATGGGCGTGGACTTTGTGCTCATCACCAGTTTTGCCATGCCTGCCTTTGCCTGCTACCGCGTGCTGTATGGCTACAGCACCAGCGTGGACCAAACCAAGCCGCTCATGGCCATCGCGCTGATCGCGCTGCTGCTGAATATTGTGATCAATTGGTTGCTGGTGTTTGGCAATGCCGGCTTTCCCAAACTCGGTGGCCTGGGTTGTGCCTGGTCGACCTTGCTGTGCGTATGGTTCAACCTGCTGGCTTTGGTGTGGTGGATGCACCGCGCTCCCGCTTACCAGCAAACCTGGCCGTTCGGGCAATGGGAAGCGCCCCACTGGCCGAAAATGCGCCGCCTGCTCGCCCTCGGACTGCCTATCGGCGTAACCTACTTTGCAGAGACCAGCGCCTTCAGCCTGATAGCACTTCTTATTGCCAAATTTGGCAGCCAGGAAATTGCTGCCCACCAGATAGCGCTCAATTTCAGTTCACTTGTCTTCATGGTGCCGCTCAGCCTGGGCCTGGCGCTGCTGACCCGCGTGGGCCAAAGCCTGGGTGCGGGTGACCCGGTGGCAGCGCGTTTTCGGGCCTGGGTCGGGGTGGGCGTTGCGCTGGGTCTGGCCGCCCTGTCTGCCACGGCAATGGCACTCTTCAATGCCGCCATTGCCAGTGCCTACACCAGTGATATGGCTGTGGCAGCAGCAGCGGCACATCTTCTCTTTCTGGCCGCCATCTTTCAGTTGTCGGACTCCGCTCAGGTGGTGATCAGCTGCGCCGTCCGGGGCTACAAGGTCACGCGCATGCCGATGGTGATTCACCTGATTGCTTTCTGGGTCGTAGCGCTGCCCCTGGGTTGCGCGCTGGGCCTGGCCCCGCATTGGCTATTTTTGGATGACATGCAGCCCATGGGTGCTGCGGGATTCTGGATTGCCCTCATCGTGGGACTCACTGTTGCTGCCTTTGGCCTGGTGCTGCTGTTGCGCCACACGGCCCGCCTCCACATACTTGTGCGCACATGACACCTGCTTCTCCCCGCAAATCCATGTCACCCGAGCTGACGGTGCTGTTTCTGGCCCTGCTGCTCGGCCTTCAGCCAATGGCGACCGACCTGTATCTGCCCGCACTGCCAGCGCTCAAGCTCGATCTCGAAGCCAGCATGGCCCAGACGCAGCTGACACTCACGTCGCTGTTGCTGGCCTTCGGCATGTCGCAACTGGTGTGGGGACCGCTCTCTGACAGGTTTGGCAGACGTCCCGTGTTGCTGGTGGGCATGGGGGCGTTTGTGGTGGCGTCAATTGGCAGCGCCATGGCACATTCCATCGAGACCTTGACCATGTGGCGCACTTTGCAAGGCGTGGCCATGGGGGCGGGCGTCATGTGCGCGCGCGCCATCGTGCGCGATCTGTACCAACCCGCGCAGGGTGCCAATGTCATGTCCAAGGGCTTGAGCGGGCTTGGAATCATTGCCTGCATCGCTGCGCCCGTGGGAGGAGTGCTTACCGCCGTATGGAGTTGGCATGCAGCCCTGCTGGCACTGGCTGTGTATGGTGTAGTTGGTCTGGGCTTGATTGCCTGGCGCTTTGAGGAAACCCTGCCGGTGGGCCCCGTGAGAAGTCTGCACCCCTACGTCCTGGCGCAAACCTGGTTCAACATAATTAGAAATCCCACCTTCGTGGCCTATTCGGCACTCTCGGTCTGTTCTTACGGCGGGCTCTTTACCTTTCTGGCAACTTCTTCCTTTGTGTTGATTCAGGTGCTGGGGCTGAGTGCTACCCAGTACGGCATGGCGATGATGGGCATGTCGCTGGTCTATATGGCGGGCACGTTTCTGTGCCGCCGCCTGCTGGTGCGATGGGGTCTCAAACGCACGGTGGCCCTGGCGGGCATCATGTCCATCACCGGCGGAACGCTGATGGGCGTGTTGTCCCTGGCTGGAGTGCAGTCGTTCTGGGCCATTTATTTGCCCCACCTTATTTTTATGTTGGGCCATGGCATTCACCAGCCTTGCGGGCAAAGTGGTGCGGTGGGTCCGTTTCCAGAGGCTGCTGGCACCGCGTCAGCGCTCAATGGTTTTCTGATGATGGTGGTGGCCTTTGGAACGGGTCAGTGGTTGGGAAAGAGCATGGACGGAACGGTTTTTCCTTTGACCTTGGGTCTTTGGTTTTGGAGCGTCCTTCTGGCCATCACGTCCTGGACGCTGGTGCAGCGCTATGGCAAGTCCTGAAGTACCTGTTTTCGCAGCGCCGGTGATTGCACTGGCGGGCCCCACTGCGTCTGGCAAAACCGCCGCGGCTTTGGCGATAGCGCGCGAACACCCGGTGGAGATCATCAGCGTGGATTCAGCGCTGGTTTACCGGGACATGGACATTGGCACCGCCAAACCCAGCGCGGACGAACTCGCAGCGGTGCCCCACCATCTGATTGATATTCGTGACCCCTTGCAGGCCTATAGCGCAGCTGAGTTTGTGCGCGATGCTTCAAGGCTGATTAAAGACATACAGGCCCGCGGCAGGATGCCGCTGCTGGTGGGCGGCACCATGCTGTACCTCAAGGCGCTCATGCAAGGCATCGACGATATGCCGGCAGCCAACCCGCTGGTGCGCGCAGCGCTCGAAGCCGAAGCGCAAGAAAAAGGTTGGGCAGCCCTGCACGCCGAACTGGCCCGGGTCGACCCTGTCACTGCGGCGCGTCTGGCACCTGCCGACAGCCAGCGCATCCAGCGTGCGCTGGAGGTGTACCGCATCTCTGGCTTGCCGCTATCCCATTTCCACGCCGCGCAGAATGCTACAAAATCAGAAGCGCCTCACGCAGATACCACGAGCGTTAGAGCCTTGATTTCCTTAGAACCTCTGGATCGCGCCTGGTTGCACGCACGCATTGCCCAGCGTTTTGATGCCATGCTGGAGGCCGGTTTTCTGGACGAAGTTCGTGCCTTGCGTGCACGCGGCGACCTGCACCCCGACCTGCCTTCCATGCGCTGCGTGGGATATCGCCAGGCCTGGGAAGCGCTGGACGCACAAGCCGCCCAGGGGGCGGATGCACCGCTAGACTTTGCCGGGCTGCGCGAACGCGGAATTGCCGCAACCCGCCAGTTGGCCAAGCGCCAAATCACCTGGCTGCGATCGATGCCGCAGCGCCAGATCGTGGCCTGCGACCAGACCAATGCGCTGGAACAGGTTCTGCAAGCGGTGCGACTTGTCGTGGCCGCCCATAGGAGCGGCTTGTGAGCCTGCAGATACACAATTTATGCAAACACTACGGCAGCGTGCCGGTGTTTGCCAATGTGTCGTTGAACGTGGCACCGGGCGAGTTTGTGGCCATCGTAGGTGAATCGGGTGTGGGCAAATCCACCTTGCTCAATTGCATGGCCGGTCTGGACCAGTGGGACAGCGGCACAGTGCATCTGGGCGGCGTGGATCTGGACGCGCTTGACGACGACCAACGCGCCGTTTTGCGTCGACAGGCGGTGGGCTTTGTGTTTCAGGCCTTCCATGTGCTGCCCCACCTGGACGTGACACAAAACGTGGCCCTTCCTCTGCTGTTGCTTGGCACACCCGACAACGCCCGCGTGCAAGCCATGCTGGAAGCCGTGGGGCTGGAAGGTTTGGGCGCACGACTACCGCAGCAGCTCAGCGGCGGCCAGTTGCAGCGGGTGGCCATTGCCCGCGCTCTGGTGCACCGACCTGCCCTTTTGCTGGCCGATGAGCCCACCGGCAACCTGGACCCCACCACGGCAGCCAAGGTTATGCAGGCGCTGGTGGAACAAACCCGCCAGCATGGCACTTCACTGGTACTGGTGACCCACTCCCAGGCGGCCACACTGCACGCAGACCGTGTGCTGCATTTGCAGGCGGACGGCATCCAGAGCATGTGAATCTTCTTCGGGGTTGGCTCGCAGGACCCTGATGGTCCTGTCTCTATCGTTGGGCCGCTGATCGCAGACGCATTCCCGCCGCCGGCCTATATTCTGGAGTCGTATCTGACGGCACTGCAGTTGGCCCAGGCCCTGTACGACAGCGTCACAAAGGAAGCCAGCGACCTGCTTGCAAGGTTAACTAACCTAGCGCAACAAGTGACCTCCTGGCTCAGTGCGCAGACTCCGACTGTGAATCAGGCGCGCTCAAATCCATCAAGTCCCACTGGATAGCGAATCGCACCAGGGCCGGAATGTCGCCCAGTTTCAGCTTAGTCATCATCCGGCTACGGTAGGTCTCAACCGTCTTGGGCGAGAGCGCCAGCATGGAAGCGATGGACGCACTGGTCTTGCCCTGAACCACCATTTTCAATATCTGGATTTCGCGCACGGACAATTGATCTACGGGACTGCGCTGCAAGTCCGCAGAACCTGGGGCCATTTGCGACTGGCGCACCTGGTCCCCCAGGAATTGTTGGCCCGCACACACTGTCGCAATCGCGTGGAGCAACTCACTGGAAGGTGATCCCTTGAGCACATACCCCAGTGCGCCATTGCGAAGGGCTTGCGAAATGTGGCTTGGCTGTGCCGACATGGACAGGACCACGGTCCGCACATGCGGACAACCCTCTTTCAATGACTTGAGCACCGATAAACCCGAAGCGTTTTTCAGGTTGAGATCGAGTAGTAACACTTCAGCATGCACCGCTAGAAGCTTGGCAACCAGGCCATCTGTGACGTCCGACTCACCCACCACCTCGTGGCCGCTGGATTGCAACACGGCGCGCAGGCCCTCGCGGACCATTTGGTGGTCATCTACCAGAAATATTTTTTTCATTGGGCCGCGCTCCACATGAGTTTGACCCGTGTACCGTCGCCCACCAGAGATGAAAACGACAGGCGCGCATGGACTGCTGCGGCACGCTCCTTCATGCCCACCAAGCCAAGATGCCCCGCAAGCTCTGCGCCGGATGCGGGGACAAAACCCTGCCCGTCGTCCGCAACTTCCATGCTGAGTCCTTGCGGCTCCAGCCGCAAAAGTACCTGTATCAAATCGGCCTTGGCATGGGAAAGAGCATTGGAGATGGCCTCTCGGGCAATCATGAAAAAAGCGTACTCCACGTTCGCCGGCCACCGGCTGGCCATAAAGCCTTCGGAAGCATCCAGCGTGATGTCGCAAGGTAAGCCCGGAGGATAGACCCGGTCTATTTCGTTTTGCAAAGCAGGCCCCAGGCCGTTTTCCTCCAGCATGGGCGGGCGCAATTCCATCAGCAAGCTGCGAACCTGCTCCATTGCCTGGCCCAAAAGTACACCCATACTGCGCCCGGACTCAGTGGGTTGTGTGTTCATTTGAACGTCCAGCATGAGTCGCGCGGCAGTGAGGGTTTGGCCTAGTTGGTCGTGCAGGGCCTGCGCAAGCTTGCTGGTCGTCAATTTCTCCTGCTCCAAAAGTTGCTCGGTGAGTTTGCTTAATTCCTGGCGGTGCTGCTGCAAGAGGCTTTGCGCCCGCCGCCTGTCAGTCACGTCCCACCCCACTCCTAGCAATGAGGGGCCCGAAAAGTCACTTGCGGGCGAATACCCACCATGAGAGGCCAGCCACCGCACTTGCCCGTCGGGCCAGCGAATCTCGAACTCGATGGCCAACGACAACCCGTACTTAAGGCTCTTGGCTAACCAGCGAGCAGTTCTGGCGTAGCCGTCAGGGGTTTGTACGGCTTGAAAAATGTCCTGCGGCAACAAGGTGGTACCGGGGTCATGCCCATAGAGCCGGTACATCTGGGGGTCCCATGCAGCTGTTCCGTCAGGAAACGTTTCCCAGGTGCCCATGCCAGCCGCGTTTGCGGCAAGCGAAGCCTTCTGCGCTTCCCGCAAACGCGCCATTTCAAGCACTTTTCCGCTGTGAATGCCTTCAACACCACCTGATCCGTCAGGCGCGTCGCGCCACAGGCGATACCAGCGGTAGTGCCCTCTGCTATGCAGACGAACCTGAATATCCATGCCACCGTTGCTCCCCGATTGATGCGCTGCGTTGGTCAGAAAAAGCTCCTCGTCCTCCGGATGAATGACATCCCCCAACGGCAAGCCAAGCAATGCATCACGGGCCGTAACAAGCTCCAGCATGGCATGGGCGCTATCGGAAAAGAAAAGGACTCCCGCTGCGCTGTCAAACCGCCATGTGGCGGGTTGGGTTGCCCCATGGGCCACGGCGGTCTGCTGATGTCTTGCGCGAAGCTTTGCTTCGAGTTGCTCCTGCCAAGTAATGTCAATATAGGTTGCCAGAAAGCACTTGGTTTTGGACAAGGTGACTGCATTGACAGACAACGCAACGTCCAGAATGCGCCCGGTTCTTGTGCGCATTTGCACCCGTTGTCGATCGAATCGACCCAACCGTGTCAGAACGTGCATCAGCTTCGAGCGCTCTTGAGGCTGGGCCCAGATGCCCAGATCAATCGTTGTTTTTCCTGCAACGCTGTGCCCCTCGAGTTCAAACATTTGCAGGGCCGCGGTGTTGACCGCCAAGACGGCACCGTTCAATTCCTTGATCACCATCAAGGGCGCATCTGCACGCTCAAAGAGTTCCAAGGAGTCTTCACTGAAAAAGGGCAACAGATTCATGAAAAAAATCAGAACAAGTCAAAACTTCCCGACAGACAAGGTGCGTGTGGCTTCTTAGTATCGCCGCTTAGCCATTGAAAAGTACCATTTTGCTTACAGCGATCCAAGGCATTCGCCAAACCATGCGGCACTTGCGTTCCGACCTGGAGGATTCGTTCGCCCTCAGACCGGTTGAACGCTATGTTTGAGGCCCTCGTTTTCTTGCCCACTGCGCCCGACAGCAGTTTGCTGTACACGGCAAGCTATCAGCCGGGCTGGGTGGTGGTGTCTGTACTGCTCGCCACGCTGGGTGCCTATGCTGCGCTGGCGGCTGCGAGCCGCGCCACTGCCGCGCCAGATGCACTGACGCGGGCGGGCTGGGCAACCGTCAGCAGCCTGGCCTTCGGCGTGGGTTCCTGGGCCATGCACTTTGTTGGCATGCTGGCAGTGAGCTTGCCGTGCAGGGTCGGGTACGACCTGGGCCTGACGCTGCTGTCCGTTTTACCTGCCATATTGGGCGGCTTTGCCGTCTTTGGTGTGGTCTGGAGGCAAGATGCGCGGCACCTTCCAAAGCTTCCTGGTAGCGTGGTGCTGGGGGCCGGTATCGGCACTATGCATTACGCCGGTATGGCGGCCATGCAGTTCGATGGATGGGTGCGCTACGACCCCTATTGGTTTGCCATATCACTTGGTGTGGCTGTAGTCCTGTCCTGGTTCGCCCTGAAGGTCAGGGAAAGCGCGGGAACAAGAGCCAAGGCCTGTAGAAGAAACACTTGGTGTACCGCGCTGATTTTGGGCGGCGCGGTCTCTGGCATGCACTACACCGCCATGGCGGCAGCCTATTTTCTTAGCGGTGATGGATCTACCCTGGAGCCATCGCTTTTCACGCCAAACAATTTGGCCTTCATGGTGTCCGTGACAAGCGCCTTCCTGGCTCTTGCAGCGATGGGACTGGCGGCATTGTCGCGGGCCAACGCGGCAACCCAGAAACTGTCTCTGAGCGAAACCAAACTCCAGGCCATCATTGATGCCGAACCGGAATGCATCAAGACGGTGGATGCCCAGGGGCGACTGATGCACATGAACCGCGCAGGACTGGCGATGATCGAAGCCGATTCGCTGGAGGAGGTTCTGGGCCAACCAGTGATCAATTTGATTGCGCCCGAGTACCAGACTGCGTTTGCCCAGTTGCACCAACAGGTTCTGGCCGGAGGAACAGGCCAAATGGCTTTTGAAGTGCAGGGCCTCAAGGGTGGTCGGCGCTGGCTGGAAACACACGCCGTTCCCTTGCAGCATCAAGGCCAGACAGTGCATTTAGCCGTGACCCGCGATATCAACGAGCAAAAGCACGCCGAACAGGAGTTGCGCATAGCCGCCACCGCCTTTGAGTCCCAGCAGGGTATGCTCGTTACTGACGCCAAACGCGTGATTCTGCGGGTCAACCAGGCGTTTACCCACATCACCGGATATAGCGCCACAGAAGCCGTATGCCAGACCCCGCAGATCCTGAAGTCGGGCCGCCACGACAGTGCCTACTATGCGGCCATGGCGAAAAGCCTTGAGAGCACCGGTTTCTGGATGGGCGAAATCTGGAACCGGCGCAAGAACGGCGAGGTTTACCCTCAATGGTTGAACATCAGCGCTGTTAAGAATGCGGCAGGGCTGACCACCCACTTTGTCGGCATCTTCAGTGATATCACCGACCAGGTAGCCGCCAGAGCACAAATCGATACCCTGGCCTTTTACGACCCACTCACCCAGCTGCCCAATCGACGCCTGCTGCTCGACCGGCTGGACCAGGCTCTGCACGCCAGCACCCGCCACACACGCAAGAGTGCATTGCTGTATGTAGACCTGGACAACTTCAAAACCCTCAACGACACGTTGGGTCACCACCAGGGCGACCTGCTGCTCACGCAAGTGGCGCAGCGCCTGAAGGCCTGTGTGCGCGAAGGCGACACCGTGGCGCGCCTGGGCAGTGACGAATTTCTGGTGATGCTCGAAGGCCTGGACGAAGAAACCCTGGAGGCCGCCAACCAGTCAGAAGCCGTAGGTGTGAAAGTGCTGGCAGCCCTGGCGCAAGAGTATTCGCTTGCCAGCAGTGTGCACCACAGCACCACCAGCATTGGTATCACCCTGTTTGGCGGGGAACAGCAAGAAAGCAATGAAGAGCCGCTCAAACGCGCGGAATTGGCCATGTTTCAGGCCAAGGCAGCAGGCCGCAACGCGCTACGCTTCTTTGATGCACAGATGCAGGCCCAGGTGTCGGCCCATGCCGCACTGGAAGCCGACCTGCGCTTGGCGCTGCCTGCACACCAATTGTTGCTGCACTACCAGTCGCAGGTGGTAGGCGTGAACCGGGCTATGGCGCGTACCACCGGGGTGGAAGCGCTGCTGCGCTGGCAGCATCCAGTGCGTGGCATGGTGTCGCCTGGCGAATTCATCCCGCTGGCTGAAGACACCGGGCTGATCCTGCCGATAGGCCAGTGGGTGCTAGAAACCGCTTGCGCACAACTCGCGGCCTGGGCCAGTGACCCGGCGCTGTCGCACCTGACGATGGCAGTGAATGTGAGCGCACGCCAGTTCAGCCAGCCTGACTTTGTCGACCGCGTGTTAACGACCTTGGCGCGCACCAGCGCCAACCCCAAAATGCTGAAGCTGGAGCTGACCGAGAGCATGCTGGTGAACGATGTGGAAAACATCATCGCCAAGATGACAGCGCTCAAGGCGCACGGCGTAGCCTTCTCGCTGGATGACTTTGGCACCGGCTACTCGTCACTGGCCTACCTCAAGCGCCTGCCGCTCAACCAGCTCAAAATCGACCAGGGCTTTGTGCGCAACATCGTGACCGACCCCAACGATGCAGCCATCGCCAAGATGGTGGTGGTGCTGGCAGAGAGCATGGGCTTGTCGGTGATTGCCGAGGGCGTGGAACTGCAGGCACAAGCCGACTTGCTCTCTCACCTGGGCTGCCATGCCTATCAGGGCTATTTGTTCAGTCGGCCGTTGACGCTGGCGGCTTTGCAGTCTGCGCTGCGCCAGGCGCAAGCCTGAGGCCGGCCGCGGAAGAGTCGGCGGCTTACTTGTTGCCAAACTTGGCGTAGTACGCCACCACGGCAGGTAACAGGGCAATGCGCTGCATATGGGCGTTAAGCGCTGGCGCCACCTGCTCGACCAGATCGGTGGGGATATGGTCCAGACGGCCGGAGTTAAGGCCACGCACATCCACAAATACTTTCAGGTCGGCCACGGTGAGTCGGTTATCGGCAAAGTATTCACCGCCATGTGCGCTCAGCTGGGTTTGCAGCCAACCCAGGTACTTGGGCATGGAGCCCTTGACCAATGCCTCGCGTGCGGCCTTTTGCTCATCGCCCTTCATGCTAAAGCTGGGGCCGAGTTTGACGCCGGCCTCCTCCACCACATAGGCCACTTCATCACACAGAAGTGCCTGGTATGCGTCGGCTGGGTAGAGACCCGCCAGCTTGCCCGCATAGCGCAGCAAGGCGTCGCTTTGTGTCACTTGCACTCCGTCCACTTCCAGCACAGGCACCTGGCCAAAGGGCACCGTCTTGCGCACCTCGGCAAACTCAGGGAAGGTAAAGCGGTGGTCTGCAAAGGCCACGCCGCCAATAGCCAGTGCGAGCCGAATGGGCTCGGCGCGGCCGCCATGGAAGTCGAAGTACGAGAGTTTGAGTTGAGGCATGTTGGTTCCTGAAGTGTTGGTTGGCAGAGGTGCCCGCCAGGTTGACGGATTCTAGGTCTTTGTCTCAGGGTAAGGAGTCGGGCAGTCAGCAAGATTGCCCGACCACAATCACTGTCGCAACTCCAGGGCCGCATTCGCTAGGGGTGTCGGCAGGTTTGATTCGAACTTGCCGACTGAGAAGGTCCCTTTGAACCTGATAGAGGTAACCCTCATGCATGTGAAGCAAATTTTTGAAAAATCCAATCTAATCCAATCAACGTCTTAGACTCATTTTTCAAAAAAGTGGGTAATTTCTAACCCAGATTGCCTATGCACTGGAAAGTCTTCAATAGGCTGTATGGAGTCGGTCGCTGAAGCAGATTGACGGTCTCAATTCGACCCACTGCTGACATTGCCACTACTCAAGTGGTCGCCCGACAGCGGTCATTAAAGTGCGCTTAACTGCAGGCAATGAACGACTGCTTCAGAGAAGCGTGATTCGCATGCCGGACTTCGCGTGATGGCCAGCACCGGATGTACGCGAGTGTCAGCTTTTAGGTTGCCAAATCAGCCATGATTGCGAGTATCGTCCAAGCAGTCAGGCTAGCTGTCCTAAAGTGGCGCGCACAATACTAGCCGCATCGACCCCAAAGAATCCCCGTAGTGCGGCCCGTGTGTCGCTTCGACCAAAACCATCGGTTCCCAGCGTGACATAGCTGCGCCCCTGCGGCAGATATGCACGAATGCTCTCGGGCACGGCGCGCACATAGTCAGTGGCGGCGATGATCGGCCCGGTGCTCTGGCGCAATTGCTGTGCGATAAATGGCACTGAACTGTCTGGACCCGCACCTTGCTCTGCGCACGCTTGCCCCTCGCGGGCCAGCTCACTCCAGCTGGTGACGCTGAATACATCAACATTCACGCCCTGCGCCGCCAGTAGCTGCGCGGCCTTGATTACCTCGGTCAAAATCGCACCAGAACCCAGCAGGGTTACGTTCTTGGATGGTTTAGCGCTCAGGCCCTCGTCTGATATGCGCGAGTAGCTCTTAAACTTATAGCATCCTCGGAGCACATCAGCGGCAACACCCTCGGGCAAGTCCGGCTGTGCGTAGTTCTCGTTCATCATGGTGACGTAGTAAAAGATGTCTTTTTGTTCGATCAACATCTCTCGCATGCCCTGGTCGATGATGACAGCCAGCTCACCCGCAAAGGCTGGGTCATAGGCTTTGCAGTTTGGGATTGTGGCGGCTGCCAGGTGACTGGTGCCGTCCTGATGCTGCAAGCCTTCGCCGCCCAGGGTGGTGCGCCCTGAGGTGGCCCCCAGTAGGAATCCGCGCGCACGCTGGTCGGCTGCAGCCCAAATAGCATCGCCCACCCGCTGAAAACCAAACATCGAGTAGTAGATATAGAACGGCAGCATCGCCAGGCCGTGCACGCTATAGCTGGTGGCCGCTGCCGTCCAGCTGGCCAGGGCACCGGCCTCAGAAATACCCTCCTCCAGAATCTGGCCGTCGAGCGCTTCGCGGTAGGAGAGTACCGAGCCGATGTCTTCGGGCGCGTATCGCTGCCCCACGCTACTGTAGATGCCCACTTGTTTGAACAAGTTGGCCATGCCGAAAGTGCGGGCCTCATCGGCCACGATGGGCACCACGCGCGGTCCCAACGCCGGATCTTTCAGCAGGTTTCCCAGCATACGCACGAAGGCCATTGTGGTACTCATCTCCTTGCCATTGGCCGACAGGGCAAACTGAGCGTAGCTGCTGATGTCAGGTACAGGTATGACCTGGGCGGCTGAATACCTTTTGGGTAAGTAGCCGCCCAGTTTTTTGCGCTGTTGATGCAGGTAACGCATCTCGGCGCTGTCATCAGCGGGTTTGTAAAACTCCAGGCTTTTCACCTGCTCGTCGGTCATAGGCAGGTTGAATCGGTTGCGAAACGCGATCAGGTCGGTCTCGTCAAACTTTTTTTGACTGTGCGTGGTCATCTTGCCCTGGCCGGCCGCGCCCATGCCGTAGCCCTTTTTGGTGTGCGCGAGAATCACCGTTGGCTGACCTTTGTGGTTGGCCGCAGCCGCGTAGGCAGCGTGAATTTTTACCAGATCGTGTCCACCGCGTTTGAGGTGGTCGATCTGGTCATCGGTTAGACCCTGGGCCAGGCGCGCCAGCTCTTCGTTTTGACCAAAGAAGCTGTCGCGGTTAAAACGCCCGTCTTTGGCGGCAAAGGTTTGCATCTGACCGTCCACAGTATTGGCAAAGGCTCGGGTGAGTGCGCCGGTAAGGTCCCGGGCAAACAGACCATCCCAATCGCTACCCCAGACCAGCTTGATGACGTTCCAGCCTGCCCCAGCAAAGAGCCGTTCGAGCTCATCGATGATGCGGCCGTTGCCGCGCACCGGGCCGTCGAGGCGCTGCAGGTTGCAGTTGACCACCCAGACCATGTTGTCCAGTTTTTCGCGCGCGGCCAAGGTAAGTGCGCTCATGCTTTCGGGTTCGTCCATCTCGCCATCACCAAACACGCCCCACACCTTGCGACCTGCGCAATCCAGCAACTGGCGGTGGGTAAGGTAGCGCATAAAGCGGGCGTGGTAGATCGAGCTGATCGGGCCAATGCCCATGGAGCCGGTGGGGAACTGCCAGAAATCCGGCATCAAGTACGGATGCGGGTAGCTGCACAGGCCGCGTGCGCCTTGGCCGGTGATGGCTTGGGGCGAGGTCAATTCCTGGCGGTAGTAGCCCAAGTCTTCGGCGGTCAAGCGGCCTTCCAGGTAGGCTCTTGCATAGACCCCGGGGGCACTGTGCGGCTGAAAGAACACCAGATCGCCGAGGTTCCGTTCGCTGCGGGCGTGAAAGAAATGGTTGTAGCCGGTTTCAAACAAATCGGCCGCACTGGCGTAGCTGGCGATGTGGCCTCCCAACTCGCCATAGGCTTCATTGGCTCGCACCACCATGGCAAGCGCGTTCCAGCGCATCAGCGAAGCCAGCCGTTCTTCAATGGCCAGATCACCTGGAAACACGGGTTGCTGGTCCACCCCAATGGAGTTGATGTAGGGCGTAGCTAGCTGGGGTTGCCAGCCAATACGCTGGGCGCGTGCCAGTTCAGATAGTTCGTTGAGCATGAAGCACGCCCGATCGGTTCCGGCGATTTCCAGCATCGACAGAAAAGCCTCTCGCCATTCCCTGGTCTCTTGAATGTCGGCATCTTCCTTGGCCGATGAAGATGATTCATGCATGGTTGTGCTTCTCTGTCTGTTTAAGGTTGGTTCGAGCGGACTGGAGGCATTGAAGAGCATCGATTGCTTTCCACCGCAGCATTTGGCCAGCTGGCGTGAGCTTGGTTGGATAGGCCGAGCGGTCTACCAATTCGGCACCTGCCCAGAGTTCCAGGGACTTGATGCGCCTCGAAAGCGCTGACTGGGAAATATGCCGCAGCACTGCCGCACGACTGAAACTATGTGTACTTTCAAGGGTGATCAGATCTTCAAGTAAATTGGTTTCCATACTGACCTCGTGGCTCACTCATCACAGTAAAAAAACGCGGGACCGGTAGGCATTTAGCCGCCGGATCGATCTAATGCCTGGGAAATATCATCGATGATGTCCTGCAAGTCCTCCAGCCCAATGGACAGGCGCACCAGCCCTTCCGCAATGCCATGGGCATGGCGCTCCTCGGGCGTGTAGGTGGAATGCGTCATGCTTGCAGGGTGCTGCGCAAGTGTTTCGGCATCGCCCAAACTGACCGCACGGGTGACCAACTTCAATGCATCCATAAATCGGATGCCTGCTTGCAGCCCGCCCTTGAGCTCAAACGCAACCATTCCACCAAACTGGCGCATCTGGCGCTTGGCCAATTCGTGCTGAGCAAACGTGGGCAGGCCGGGGAAGTGCACCACCTCAGTGGCGGCATGGCCTTGTAAAAGCTCGGCCACTTTTTGCGCGCTCTGGCAGTGCCGGTCCATACGCAGGGTGAGGGTCTTGAGACCCCGCATCACCAAATGCGCGTCCTGCGCCGACATCACGGCACCCGTCATGTCCTTCAGGCCAAACAGGCGCACCCGCAAAGCCAGCTCAGCATCGGCAAAAATGGCCGCACCGGCGGTCAAGTCCCCATGGCCGCCCAGGTACTTTGTCATGGAGTGCACGCTGGCATCTGCACCCAGCAGCAAGGGCTGTTGCAGGTAAGGCGTGCAATAGGTGTTGTCAACCACCACTTTGGCACCCCCGGCGTGGGCAATTGCGGATACCGCAGCAATATCGACCATGCGCATATTAGGGTTGGCCGGTGTCTCAAAGTAGACCACCTTGGTTTTCGGGCCGATGGCC
>CAJBMJ010000326.1 GCA_903954045.1 uncultured beta proteobacterium
GTACGCCACTTTCTCGATGGTGAAATTCAGTGCAGCGGCCACAACACAGGAAATGATCAGTGCAATGAGCAGAATCACGTACCCGGGGGTTCCCGGCATGGATTCCTGCATCAGACCAATGATGGTCCAACTGGTCAGTGCTCCCACCATCATGACTTCGCCGTGCGCAAAGTTAATCAGGTTGATGATGCCGTACACCATCGTGTAGCCCAGGGCAATGAGCGCATACATGCTGCCCAGCACCAGACCGTTGATGATCTGCTGTATCAATATATCCATGTGCAGCTACTTTCCCCAGCCGTGCTGGATGTTTGTCTCTTCTACGCTCAATCAAAGCTGAAACGATCAAACCTTCTATATCAACATGGGTCGAACATTGCAACTAAAGGTGAGCCAAATAGTTGGTGGGTTTGACAGGTT
This sequence comes from uncultured beta proteobacterium, assembly GCA_903954045.1. Taxonomy (GTDB): domain Bacteria; phylum Pseudomonadota; class Gammaproteobacteria; order Burkholderiales; family Burkholderiaceae_C; genus Allorhodoferax. The sequence continues at coordinate 421 of CAJBMJ010000326.1, forward strand.
CACCAGACGGTCGATTGCTTGTTTCTGTTGAGTTTTTTATTCGCCTCGTGAAAATGAATTCACTAGGGGTGCCCAAATGTATGAGGGGCGAAGTCCTCACGGTTCACAGCGCATCTTGGTAAACTGTTGCGAACTGTTGCGAACTGTAGCGATCAAAGCATCAAACAATGACCAATCCAGAAGACGATTCTGTGCCCGATTTCGTCGCCAACCTTCGGCATGCCGCTAGTTTCCACACCTCTATCAGTGAGACTTGTCGACAACTCATCATCAACCGTGCGCAGTTCATGAAGTACCTGTCGGGCGCGAGCTATCCATCAAGAAATAACTTGCGACGAATATGCGATTTCTTCGGCGTGGAGGAATTCGAAATGATGATGCCGCATGAACAATTTCGCGGCATTCTTCGGCTTAGACCGGGCGCAGACAACGTGTCGACTAACTTACCCGGACCAATGCGTGAATTGCTACTTCTGGCCCAGAGACAGCAGACCGAATTGAGTCGGTTGGTTGGCTGGTACTACGTGCACTATCACTCTGCATCACGACCAGGGAAAATTCTCCGATCTTTGATGTCCATACATCGCTGGCGAGACTACACCTGCTATCGCCGCATAGAGCGGCTCAGCGTAGAAGGTGAGCAGTTGCGTCCGGAAGTTTACAAGTACTCTGGCTTGATCATTATGGTTGGGGATCGCTTGCATCTTGTTGACCAAGAAACGGTGACTGCAAGCGAGTTGAGTCACACCATCTTGTATCCAAGTTATCGAAACCGTGTCCAACTTCTAACCGGAATGACTATGGGTGTGTCGGGATCAGATACACATCATTCGTTCGCTTCGCCGGTGTTGATGGAGGCGCTTGGTAGGGGAATCAGTCCTCGCAAAGCATTGAGAAACTGCGGTCTTTTTGATCCCGACAGCACTGAACTTTCGCTCCCAACTCGGAGGTACTTGACACACGTCCAAGACCGATCGAGACCATGGCAACTGCAAGTACATCCAATATGACTCTTTGCCAGATAGCACCTACCCTTCAATCTAACTCAACTTCAAACAAGTATTCATGCCAAATGAGCCGGCTTGTCCCAAGATCCTACGTACAAAGTAAGTGCAGCCACGCTAAGGGTAGTCAGGCAAACCATTGCAACTTCAAACTTTGAAATACCGTTTCTGGAGTATCTGGAAGTTTTGCAATCCTTAAACTGGCGGCAATTCTCTACACACCAAAGTACGAACCATAAGAATGCTGGGCAATTACTGTTGGTGCTAAATTGCTCCCTCGGAAAACCGACGGTCGCGAAGGACTTCGGACTACCTATAACCCCTCAGTCACGAACGACAGCGCGGCTAACGCGAAGTTCACGAATGCACGCTGACAGGCGGCACGTTGGACATCCAGCAACCGGCTGTTCGTGGCCGGCTGGTAACGCTGCACACCTGTGAGCGTCAGCTTTCTGGCCAGACAATTTAGAGCGTGGACGACCGGTTGAATCCAAGGTCGATTGCGGTCATTGCGTTGGTCACTTCAAATCTTCATTGAGAGCAGTTTCAAGCCTAGAGTCCGTCACTTGGACCTTGCGAGATTCGTCGGTATTTTTGGCCTGAATAAACTCAAAGAAACCTAAACTTAGAAGCCACTTTGGCGAGGTTTTCATGCTCAGATTGAATCGGGGCAAAGTGCAGAGACGTATCACTGGCTACCACCCGCGCATGGAAGATATCCATCGCGAGAATGCCAGACAGTTGCGTGTCATCATTGAAACGGTTGGATGGCCGAGTATGCGGAAATGAATGAAGCGGAGTCGATCTGGCGCGTCAAGGTTGGGTGGCGTGCAACGAGCGACGCCTAACCCTTGGCTTGAGCGGACCTGTACCGGGTTGACGGCATGCGAACCCGTGCTTTACTTACGGTAAGCGGCAAGCCACTGCTCAAGCTCGGCCATTGCATCATCGGTGGCTGCAGTCAGGGCACGCACACCTCCGGGTGCATCCGCCGTTGCGCTGGCACGCTGCACCACAAAACTGCGCTGCGCCAACAGGTTTTCCTGCCCACCGCGCCCGGGAACAGCCACCGGCTGACTCAAAGTAGCGCGAAACCGAAGCAAGCCCTGGCTTTGGGTAGGGGACTCAAAGACCTGACTGAACTCTTCGAGCACAACGCGCAAAACCAGCCCGTTTGAGCCCGCTCCTACGCCTTCGGACGGCCCCACCACGGTTCGGGTCTGCCCCAGAGTTTCCCGCAGCCGCTGGCGCAGCAACTGGGCGGGTGGCATGCTCCAGCGCGCCTGGGCATAGGGGCGCAACTGCTGGGCGTCGCTGTAGTCCAGACGGTAGAGCAAGGCCGTGGTGTCCAGCGCGGCCGTCGCCTCCAGATCTGCCAGCACCAGAATGGGGGCCGGTACGGTTTGCGCCGTCTGCGCGGTACGCACGCCGGGGCCAAAATCGTACACGCTGGCGCGGCCAGAGGTTTGCATGCCTCCACAGCCCGTCAGCGTCAAAATTGAGGCACAAAAAAGGCCTCTGGCCCCGTATTTATATGCGTTAACAGCTAGCATTTTGATAGTATTTTTCACAGCCATTCCCTTTTAGCGACGCTCGGGTGCAGAGAAACCGGGCTCCCCAGGGCCAGGAGCACCCGCCCCCCGGCCTAGCAACAAGGATTGAGGTGCCTCACCCACCGCATCCACCGCCCGCCCCATCTGACGCGCAGTGCGGGCAGCGTCATCCACTGTGCGATTCAAGCGCGGCAGCAAGGTAGCGTTCATGGCTTGGCCCGTCGCAGTGAGCGCCTCGGTGCTCTGGGCGATGCGGTCCAGAGTGCCACCTGGCTCATTCATGCGGGCCGACATGCGCCTGAATTCATTGGCCGAGTTGCGTACTGCCTCGGCACTGGTTCCCAGGCGTTCGGAGGTAGCCTGCATGCTTTTGAGTGTGGTCTGGGCCTGGTCGAGCATCTGCGGCAGATTGACCCCGTCAGTGCCCGCCTGGCCGCTGAGCATCAGGTCTGCGCGGCGGGTGAGCTGGTTGATGCTGGCAGCGGCCTGGCCCAGATTCTGAACGGCAAGCATCAGATTTTTCTGGTTGTCTGCCGCCAGCAATGCATTGGCACGCTGGCTGGCCTGCTCCAGCTGGCTGAGAAGATTGCCGCCCTGGTCAGTCAGGCGCGACAGCACGCCCGCGCGCATGGGGATGCGGCCGATCTGCTGAGGGCTGGTGGTGAGCGCGGGGCTGGATTCTGCGCTGTCATCGAGCTGCACAAAAGCCAGTCCGGTCACACCCTGAAAGCCCAGCGATGCAAAGGTGGTGCTGGTAATGGGCGCCGCCTCGTTAACCGCGATGCGCAGCAGCACATTGCCTGGCGACTTGGCATCCAGGCCAAGCGAGGTTACGCGGCCCACCAA
>CAJBMJ010000327.1 GCA_903954045.1 uncultured beta proteobacterium
CAATAACCTAGCAGCCTTTCGGGCTTTCGGCCCCTGAGCTGCATCGGCAGGCGTGACTCGTCCGCACATTGCAGGGGGGCTGAACGACCGGTGCCCCACTGGTTGTTGCCAGAACTAATTCTTAAACTTGGCGTAAACCCTAATGACGGATGCGTTGTGATTTGAATAAAATGACTTGTTCCATATATGGATCATTGATTCACTAAAGAAACACAAAGCATACACTTGATACAAGGAATCGCGACATGAAACACGAAAAAGTCACCGCCCTGATTGCAGAAGCTGCACCAACCCTGGATCGCCCTGAAGGTAAATCCCTGGCGCAATGGATGGAGTCGCGCTGCGTCCTGCGCTCCACACGAAAATACGACTTCGATGCTCTGAAATTTCAGGCCGACTTTGAGCCAACGTATGCACGCGGGCAAATGCGCTACCTCGGCACTGGCGCATGCGGCGTCACCGAAGACAAGACAACCGTTCCTGCCGTGCATTTCACCTTTTCCACCATGCGCATCCCACCGGGACACACCGGTCCCCTGCACCTGCATGAAGATACGGAAGAGGTTTTCTTTGTCCTGCAAGGCAAGGTCAAGATCATGATAGAAACCAAGGAGGGAGAATACTGGGAAGCCGTCGTAGGCCCACGTGACCTGATGTCGGTGCCACCGGGTGTCTATCGTGGCGAAACCAATATCGGCGAAGAAGACGCGCTCATGTGTGTCATGGTGGGTTCGCCCCGCCCCGAAATTCCAACTTACCGCCCCAACGATCCGCTGTCGCAAATCAAGCGATAAAGCTGCTTACTGCGCACGCCCAATAAAACCATTCACTGGATGGGCCGTGAAAAGGGCCGCTTGGGCCTTCTCGAATACATGGAACAAAAGTCCCTGTACTGGGGTATGAATGCCGAATCCATGGCGTGGGCCGCCGGGAAAAAGTGAAGAAATTGGGAGCTAGGTCTCAAAAATAGAGGACTAGCAGCTACCAAAATGATAGCACGATCGGGCAGTAACTAACACATAGGAGACCAAAAGCATGGCCGTTCTTGGAATTGATGAAGTGACCTACCGGGCAGAAGATCTGCCCGCATGCAAGAAATTTTTCTTGGACTGGGGTTTGAAGCTGGTTAGCGAAAGCGCGCAGCAACTGGTGTTCCACACACTCAATGAATGCGTGGTCCGCGTGGCCCACCCCAGCACGCCGGGTTTGCCCGCGGGGCTGGAAGAAGGCCCCACCATGGTGGAAGTGGTTTGGGGTGTGGAAAGCGAGAGCGATCTGCAAACCTATGCCGCTAACCTGAAAGATAACCCTGCCTTCAGTCTGACCGATGGCCGTGTCCGCGCAATCGACCCCAACGGCGTCACCATTGGTGTGCAGGTCAGCCGCAAAAAGCCCGTGACGCTGGAGTGCGGCGAATTCAATACCTGGAGCCACCGTCGGCGCGTCAACAAACCCGCCCCGTTCTACGAGCGCGCCACACCCATCGAGGTCGGCCATGTGGTGTTCTATGTTGCCAACCGTGTTGAGGCTGTGAAGTTTTACGAGGACAAGCTCGGCTTTGTTGTCTCGGACCAATACCCCAACCGGGGCAGCTTCATGCGCTGTGCGCCCAAGGGTGGTCACCACGACATGTTTCTGCTGCAACTGCCCAGCGGCAAGAAGGGGCTTAATCACGTTGCCTTCACGGTGCGCGATATCCACGAGGTGGTCGGCGGCGGTATGGCGATGGACCGCCATGGCTGGAAGACTGAACTGGGACCTGGTCGCCATCCGGTGTCCTCTGCCTATTTCTGGTATTTCGAGAATCCTGCCGGTGCACTGTGCGAGTACTACGCCGACGAAGATGAACTCACGGGCGAGTGGCAATCCCGCGATTTCGAACCAGGTCCGACCGTTTTTGCCGAATGGGCGATTTCCGGTGGACTGGACGGCAACACACGCCGCCCGAAAGGTGCTGCTGCACCCGCCAACAAATTTATGACAGACAAAACCGCTGCCTAACCTAACTTTTTAACCACCACAACGAAGGAGTCACACCATGAGTCGCGTTATCGCACCCCACTACCACAACCCCCATCAGGCCAGAAAAACCCCACCCACACCCTACGAGGATTTGCTGGGTGATTCCATCGAACGTGCCTACGCACAAGGCTTGCACGATGCCGCCGGTCTGGTCGGCTACCTCAATAAATGCGGTCCTTTCGCCCCCAATGGCGTGGCTTGGACCGAAGAAATGTTTTCGGCCGAAATGAAGCGTCTTGGCGCATAAAAATATCAAGGAGTACGACATGACTGATTTCACCAAAAAACAAATCGACGACTACCTGCTCAACGGCATAAAAGACCGCTGGTATGTAGTTTGCCCCACTGACTTTTTGGGCAGCCAGGCGATCAGCCTGCGCCGCTTTGGCTACAAGCTCGCCATCTGGCGTGACCAGACCACCGGCAAGGTGCATTGCGTTGAAGACCATTGCCCGCACCGTGGCGCGCCGCTCTCTGCCGGTCTCGTTCTGGGTGACCGCCTGGCTTGCCCCTACCACGGCGTTGAAGTGAATTGCCATGGCGTTGCCACCCGCGTACCCGGGAACCCCGGTTGCAAGTTGGAGGGCAGCAAGTCCACCAAGGCTTTCCACGTTGCCGAGGCGGCCGGCGCGATCTTTGTCTACAACCACCTCAAAGAAGTGGCGACCCCGCCACCGCTGGAACTGCCCGAATACATTACCTCACCCGAGTGGACCAACTTCACCTGCTACCTGGAGTGGGGCAACGACTACCGCTATATCTCCGACAACGTGATGGACCCCATGCACGGCGTGTTCCTGCACAAAATGTCGCACACGATGGGCGAAGGCGATAACACCGCTGAGTTCCAGATTCGTGATGTCGACAATGGTTTCATGTTTGAGAAAAAGGGCCAGCGCAACGTCAATTTTGACTGGACGGAAATTCAAGACACTGGCTCCACCTGGTGGCACCGTCTGGAAATCCCCTATCCCAAAACGGGTGGTCCTGGCGGCAACTTCACCATCATCGGAATGTACGTGCCCATCGCCCCGGATCTGTGCGCTGTGATGTTCTGGCGTTGCCGCAAGATTGACGGCCTGACCCGCGATACATGGCGCTTCCTGTACAAGAACCGTCTGGAAGCCCGTCACTGGGCCGTGGTCGAGCAAGACCGCGTAGCTGTAGAGCTGATGGAAGTGGATGCCTCGGATCGCGAGATTCTGTACTCCCATGACATGGGTATCGTGCGTCAGCGCCGCTACTTCAACAATATTGCGGTGGAACAAATGGAAGCCTTGCAAGGCTAGAACCGGCATAAACCTGTCCTGACCCTTGCCCGCTGCCAAAACAGCGGGCATTTTTTCCAATAGTGACCATGAGTGAAAACAATCGACTAAAAATGCGTGTTCAGGCCGTCCGCTTTGAAGCTGAGGGCGTGCTAAGCGTGGAGCTAAGCCCACTGGATGGCAGCACTTTGCCGCCAGTGGAGCCTGGCGCCCACATCGATCTGCATCTGGACGCAGGACTGGTGCGCAGCTACTCTCTGGTCACGCCGCGCTGCACCTCCACTCGCTATGTGGTGGCCGTGCTGTTGGATAGCGCCAGCCG
>CAJBMJ010000328.1 GCA_903954045.1 uncultured beta proteobacterium
AGGTGGTGCGCACGGTAACGCCATAGGCTTCGCCCAGGCGACGCGCCACACGCAGCTGCTTGCGCTCATGGTCGAGCGCGAGCCCGTAGCCGGATTTGATCTCAACAGCGCAGACGCCCTCAGCCAGCAGTTCTTCGAGCCGACGGGCTGCCGATGCGAACAGTGTGTCTTCATCGGCCTCACGGGTGGCGCGCACTGATGAGACGATGCCGCCGCCTGCCTTGGCGACCTCTTCGTAGCTGGCGCCTGCCAGACGCATGGCGAACTCGTTGGCGCGCTGGCCGCCGTAAACCAGATGGGTATGGCAGTCCACCAGACCAGGGGTAAGCAGTGCGCCACCACCATCAAAACACGGCAGGTCGGCGTATAGGGTGGGAACGGCGTTGCAGGCGCCGATCCAGCGGATCACCCCATGCTCCACCACCAAGCTGACGTCGCCCATGTTGGTACCAGCGCCTTCCACCGCGCCTGCCATGGGGCGCAGGTGCTCCCAGACGCCGTCGGCACTGGGTAAATCTGCTATTAAATACGTAGCTGCTTGCGCAATATCTACGTTGGCTACAGGCACTTTTTTCATATATTTCAGGCTCCGACCGTGTCCAGACGCACCCACACCAATACCGCACCCTCGCTCTGCGGCGTCAGCTGCCAGCCCTGCGGCACGGCGTCCCACCACAGGCCCTGGCCCGCGGCACAGGGTTGCTCCGAATCTCCGCTATGCAGTTGCCAATTGCCCCGCAATGCGAGCAACACGCCGCGCTGTGCGACAGGGATATCAGCTGCAGCGTGCAGCAGCTGCACGTCGGCGCGCAGGGTACCGCGCCGGGTCATCACATTGAAGTCTGTCGACGCTCCACCCAGCAGCGTGCAGTCCAGTGTCACATCGCCCGAGAAAGCAAACGGTGCATAAGCCTGATCGAGCCGGTGGTCGATACCGCCGCTCGAGCGCAAATGCACGCCATCACCGTCCAGCAGCATGATCACCCGGTCCACTCCCGGAAAAGCCGAGAACGGCCCGGGCTGGGCGATGGTGGCAATGCTGACCCGCCACTCGAACCCCTCCATGCCCGCGCCTAGTGGGCGGCACACGATTTCGCGTGTGCTGCCGCCACCGTTCTTCCAGGGTGTGGACGGCAGGTCTGCGATGGAAAAGCGCTGCATAATCAATTCCACCTATTCGGCGACGAACGAGCGCCGCAGGGCCGCCCCAAGGCGCGAGGGCCCCCTTGGGGGGCAGCAACCCGCGAAGCGGCGGAGCGTGGGGGCCACCTTCACTTCACCATCGGCAGCTTGAGGCCCTGCTTCTTCGCTGTGGCTATCGCAATGTCATAGCCCGCATCTGCATGGCGCATCACGCCCGATCCGCTGTCGTTCACCAGCACACGCGCCAGGCGTTCGGCGGCGGCATCGGTGCCGTCGGCCACGATCACCATGCCGGAGTGCTGCGAGTAACCCATGCCCACGCCACCACCGTGGTGCAGGCTCACCCAGCTGGCACCGCCAGCGGTGTTGAGCAAAGCATTGAGCAGTGGCCAGTCGCTCACCGCGTCGGTGCCGTCCTTCATGGATTCCGTTTCGCGGTTGGGGCTGGCCACCGAACCGGTGTCGAGGTGGTCACGGCCAATGACGATGGGGGCTTTGAGCTCACCGCTCTTCACCATCTCATTGAAGGCCAAACCAGCAAGGTGGCGCTCACCCAACCCCAGCCAGCAAATGCGCGCTGGCAAGCCCTGGAAGGCAATCCGCTCACGCGCCATGTCCAGCCAGCGGTGGGTGTGGCGATTGGAGGGAAACAGTTCCTTGATCTTGGCATCGGTTTTGTAAATATCTTCCGGGTCACCTGAGAGCGCCACCCAGCGGAACGGACCCTTGCCCTCACAGAACAGCGGACGGATATAGGCAGGCACGAAACCGGGAAAGTCGAAGGCATTCTTTACGCCCACATCGAACGCCACCTGACGGATGTTGTTGCCATAGTCCACGGTAGGGATGCCCATGGCCTGGAAGTCCAGCATCGCCTGCACATGCACGGCGCAGCTTTGTGCGGCCTGCGCCGTCAGCTTGGCGTGTTGTGCCGGGTCGCGCTGCGCTTCTTTCCACTGTGGCACGGTCCAGCCAGAAGGAAGGTAGCCGTTAATCAAATCATGGGCCGAGGTCTGGTCGGTCACCAGGTCGGGCTTGATCGCGCCGGCCTTTGCGCGCTTGACCAGTTCGGGCAGCACGTCGGCCGCATTGCCCAGCAACGCGATGGACACAGCTTCCTTGCGCTCGCAGTGATACTTGATGAGGGCCAGCGCGTCGTCAATGTCCTTGGCCTGCTTGTCCACATAGCGGGTGCGCAAGCGGAAGTCGATGGAACTTTGCTGGCACTCGATATTGAGCGACACGGCACCGGCCAAGGTAGCCGCCAAAGGCTGCGCACCACCCATGCCGCCCAGACCGGCGGTCAGAATCCACTTGCCCGCCAGATCGTTGTTGTAATGCTGGCGGCCAGCCTCGACAAAGGTCTCAAACGTGCCTTGCACGATGCCCTGGCTGCCAATGTAAATCCAGCTGCCCGCCGTCATCTGGCCGTACATGAACAGGCCCTTGCGATCGAGTTCGTTGAAGTGTTCCCAGTTGGCCCACTTGGGCACCAGGTTGGAGTTAGCTATGAGCACGCGCGGCGCATTGCTGTGGGTCTTGAATACGCCAACTGGCTTGCCAGACTGGATGAGCAGGGACTCGTCGTCGTTCAAGTCCTTGAGCGAGGACAGAATCTGATCAAAGCAGGCCCAGTCGCGCGCAGCGCGGCCAATACCGCCGTACACCACCAGCGCCTGCGGATTCTCCGCCACCTCGGGATCCAGGTTGTTCTGAATCATGCGATAGGCCGCCTCGGCGATCCAGTTTTTGCAGTGCAGTGTGGTGCCACGGGGCGCGCGGATAACGCGGGTGGGATCGATACGGGGATCGGTGTTGGTAGTCATACAGGCTCCTTTTGGTCAATCGTGAGGGGGGTGGAGAGAAAAATTCAGGCAATGCCTGGTAGCGTAATGCCGCTGACGGATGCAGCCAGCGCACCACTGCGCACCATGGCAATGGCGGCCTGCATGTCGGGCTGGATATGGCGGTCATCCTCCAGCGCAGGTACCTGGTTGCGCAGCAAGTGCACCACTTGCATCAATGGCGCGCTGGACTGCAGCGGCGCATGAAAGTGGAAGCCCTGGGCGGCAGCCAGCCATTCGATGGCGATAACAGCCATGGCATTTTCAGCCATGGGCAGCAGGCGGCGCGCACCATGCGCGGCCATGGAGACATGGTCCTCCTGGTTGGCCGAGGTGGGAATGGAGTCCACACTGGCAGGATAGGCGCGTTGCTTGTTCTCGGACACCAGCGCGGCAGCTGTGACCTGCGGAATCATGAAACCTGAGTTGAGACCTGGCTTGGGTGTCAGGAAGGCCGGCAAACCAGAAAGTGCGGGGTCTACCAGCATGGCGATACGGCGCTCGGCCAATGAGCCTATTTCACATATCGCCAGTGCAATCATGTCAGCGGCAAAGGCTACGGGTTCTGCATGGAAGTTGCCGCCCGACAAAGATTCATCCGGCTGGCCGTCAACACCCGGGAAGATCAGCGGGTTGTCTGACACCCCATTGGCTTCAGTCTCCAGCAGGTCAGCCGCGTGGTGCAGCACGTCCAGGCAGGCTCCCATGACCTGCGGCTGGCAGCGCAGACAGTAGGGGTCTTGCACGCGCTCGTCGCCGCTCAGGTGCGAAGCGCGGATGGCGCTGCCCGACAGCAGTTGCCGCAGCGCCTCTGCCGTAGCCATCTGGCCCTTGTGCTTGCGCAGCTTGTGGATGCGTGCGTCAAAGGGTGCGTCCGTGCCCTTGGCTGCATCGGTAGAG
>CAJBMJ010000329.1 GCA_903954045.1 uncultured beta proteobacterium
ATCGAGCGCTATCGCAACATCGGCATTTCGGCACATATCGATGCCGGCAAGACCACCACCACCGAGCGGATTTTGTTCTACACGGGGGTCAATCACAAGATTGGCGAGGTTCATGACGGCGCGGCCACCATGGACTGGATGGAGCAGGAGCAGGAGCGTGGTATCACGATCACGTCCGCTGCCACTACTTGCTTCTGGAAGGGTATGGACAAGTCCTTGCCTGAGCACCGCATCAACATCATTGACACCCCTGGACACGTTGACTTCACCATTGAAGTTGAGCGTTCTATGCGCGTGCTGGACGGTGCATGCATGGTGTACTGCGCAGTGGGTGGCGTGCAGCCTCAGTCTGAAACTGTTTGGCGTCAAGCCAACAAGTACAAGGTGCCTCGCTTGGCCTTTGTGAACAAGATGGACCGTACCGGTGCCAACTTCTTCAAGGTTGTTGAGCAGATGAAGTTGCGCCTGAAAGCCAGCCCTGTTCCCATGGTGATCCCGATCGGCGCTGAAGAAAATTTCACTGGCGTAGTTGACTTGCTCAAGATGAAAGCAATCATCTGGGATGAGGCCTCGCAGGGCATGTTGTTCGATTACAAGGAAATTCCTGCTGAATTGTTGGAGTTGGCCAAAGAGTGGCGCGAGAAAATGGTCGAAGCCGCTGCCGAAGCGACCGAAGAACTGATGAACAAATACCTTGAAGAAGGTGATTTGACTGAAGAAGAAGTCAAGTTTGGTATTCGCAAGCGCACTATCGCCAGCGAAATCCAACCCATGTACTGTGGCTCAGCTTTCAAAAACAAAGGCGTGCAGCGGATGCTGGATGCCGTGATTGAATTCATGCCATCTCCCGTTGACATTCCTCCTGTCAATGGCATGGATGAAGACGAAGTCCCTGTGGTTCGTCAGGCTAGCGACACCGAAAAGTTCTCGGCACTGGCATTCAAATTGATGACGGATCCGTTTGTGGGCCAGCTGACATTCGTGCGTGTGTACTCTGGCGTTCTGCAAAAGGGCGACACTGTTTACAACCCGATTCGTGGCAAGAAAGAGCGTATCGGCCGTATCGTGCAAATGCACGCGAACAAACGCGAAGAAGTGAGCGAAATTGTCGCTGGCGACATCGCTGCATGTATCGGCTTGAAAGACGTGACTACCGGTGAAACGCTGTGCGATCCGTCGGCCATCGTGATGCTTGAGCGCATGATTTTCCCTGAGCCTGTGATTACTCAGGCCGTGGAACCCAAGACCAAAGCGGACCAAGAAAAGATGGGTATCGCTTTGCAGCGTTTGGCGCAGGAAGACCCGTCTGTCCGCGTACAGACCGACGAAGAGTCTGGTCAGACCCTGATCGCCGGCATGGGCGAGTTGCACTTGGAAATTATTGTTGACCGCATGAAGCGTGAGTTTGGCGTGGAAGCCAACGTCGGCAAGCCTCAAGTTGCGTACCGCGAAACCATCCGTAAAACGATTGAAGATGCCGAAGGCAAATTCGTACGTCAGTCCGGTGGTAAGGGTCAGTACGGCCACGTGGTTCTGAAAATCGAACCCAATGAAGCTGGAAAAGGTATCGTATTCGTCGACGCTATCAAGGGCGGTGTAGTTCCACGCGAATACATTCCTGCGGTAGAAAAAGGCATTCATGAAGCGGTAACCCAGGGCGTTCTCGCAGGTTACCCCGTGGTGGACGTCAAGGTGACTTTGCACTTTGGTTCTTACCATGATGTTGACTCCAACGAATTGGCGTTCAAGATGGCCGCTATCTTTGGTTTCAAAGAAGGTTGCCGCAAAGCAGGCCCGGTTATTTTGGAACCCATGATGGCCGTGGAAGTGGAGACGCCGGAAGACTACGCTGGCAACGTGATGGGCGATTTGTCCTCGCGCCGTGGCATGGTTCAAGGCATGGAAGACATGGTTGGCGGCGGCAAGGCGATTAAAGCTGAAGTTCCGTTGTCTGAAATGTTTGGCTACTCGACCACTTTGCGTTCAATGTCGCAGGGTCGTGCGTCTTACACCATGGAATTCAAGCACTACACCGAAGCTCCACGCAATGTGTCTGAAGCCATCATGGCTTCGCGCTCGAAATAATTTCAACTGTCTGCGACGGTGTGCCACCCTGTTCCCGTGCGGGGTGAATCAGCAACATCGTGCAAACATTAAACCAATACACGGGAATAAGCTCTTTGGAGATTTTGAAAAATGGGAAAAGAAAAATTCACACGTACCAAGCCCCACGTCAATGTGGGCACGATTGGCCACGTTGACCACGGCAAGACCACGCTGACAGCTGCCATCACCACGGTGCTGGCCGCCAAGTTTGGCGGACAAGCCAAGGCGTACGACCAGATTGACGCGGCTCCGGAAGAAAAAGCACGTGGTATTACCATTAACACCGCCCACGTCGAATACGAAACTGCCAACCGCCACTACGCCCACGTAGACTGCCCTGGACACGCTGACTATGTGAAGAACATGATCACGGGTGCCGCCCAGATGGACGGCGCGATCCTGGTCTGCTCCGCAGCAGACGGCCCCATGCCACAAACCCGCGAGCACATCCTGCTGGCTCGCCAGGTGGGTGTTCCTTACATCATCGTGTTCTTGAACAAATGCGACATGGTGGACGACGCCGAGTTGCTGGAACTTGTTGAAATGGAAGTTCGCGAACTCCTGGACAAATACGACTTCCCTGGCGACAAGACCCCCATCATCCACGGCTCTGCAAAATTGGCCATGGAAGGCGACAAGGGTCCTCTGGGCGAAGAAGCCATCATGAAACTCGCTGACGCCCTGGACACCTACATCCCCCTGCCTGAGCGCGCAGTGGACGGTGCCTTCCTGATGCCCGTGGAAGACGTATTCTCCATCTCCGGTCGCGGCACCGTAGTGACTGGCCGTGTTGAGCGCGGAATCGTCAAAGTCGGCGAAGAAATCGAAATCGTGGGTATCAAGCCCACTCTCAAGACAACCTGCACCGGCGTGGAAATGTTCCGCAAACTGCTTGACCAAGGTCAAGCAGGTGACAACGTCGGTATCCTGCTGCGCGGCACCAAGCGTGAAGAAGTTGAGCGTGGCCTAGTGCTGTGCAAGCCAGCATCGATTAAGCCCCACACCCACTTCACTGGTGAGATCTATGTTCTCTCCAAAGACGAAGGTGGACGCCACACTCCCTTCTTCAACAACTACCGCCCCCAGTTCTACTTCCGTACAACGGACGTGACCGGTGCGATCGAGTTGCCAGAAGGCAAAGAAATGGTGATGCCTGGTGACAACGTGTCGATCACAGTGAAACTGATCAACCCCATCGCCATGGAAGAAGGTCTGCGCTTCGCTATTCGCGAAGGCGGTCGTACCGTGGGTGCGGGTGTGGTTGCGAAAATTATTGCGTAAAGGTAGCTCTGTAGGGGTATAGCTCAATTGGCAGAGCGTCGGTCTCCAAAACCGAAGGTTGTAGGTTCGATTCCTACTGCCCCTGCCACCTCTCTGAAAAAACAGGTGGCTTGCAAGCCCGCTACTCAGTAGCGGGCTTCAGCGTCTTGGGGCTGATGAATCTGAATTGAATATATAGAAGCGCAACACACATAAATATGGCCACGACACAAGTTGAAACTGTCAGTACAGGGGCGGACAAAGCCAAGCTTGCAGCGTCTGCTGCATTGGTGGTGGGTGCGCTCGCTGCCTTTTACATGCTGGGCAAGCAGGGTCCCTTGGTGCAATGGGCTGTTCTGATTGTTGGCTTGGCTGCAGCAGTTGGTGTGTTCTTTGCATCCGAGTCCGGACGTCAGTTGATTGCGTTCGGTCGTGATGCCTGGCGTGAGGTCAGGAAGGTAGTTTGGCCGGCTCGCAAAGAAGCGATCCAGATTACTGCCTATGTGTTTGGTTTTGTATTGATCATGGCCCTGTTTCTGTGGTTGACTGACAAGACCCTGGAGTGGGTGTTTTACGATTTGCTATTGGGGTGGAAGAAATAATGACAGACGTTATCGCGAGCCCCTCAGAGGAGTCGCCAGCGGCAGCTCCGGTTAATCCTGATCTGCGTTGGTACGTAGTTCATGCCTACTCGGGTATGGAAAAGGCCGTAGAGCGTAATATTCTGGAGCGCATTAATCGCTCTGGAATGCAAAACAAGTTTGGTCGCATTCTCGTTCCAGTGGAAGAGGTGGTCGAGGTCAAGAACGGGCAGAAAAAGACAACAGAGCGCAAATTCTTCCCTGGCTATGTGCTGGTGGAAATGGTTATGGATGACGACACTTGGCATTTGGTCAAGCACACCAATAAGGTAACGGGATTTGTGGGGGGCGCCAAAAATCGTCCCGCGCCGATCTCTGAAGCCGAGGTGATGAAGATCGTCAACCAGATGCAAGAAGGTACTGAGAAGCCTCGTCACAAAGTGGAATTTGTCGTCGGCGAGTATGTTCGCGTCAAGGATGGCCCTTTTACCGACTTCAATGGATCGGTGGAGGACGTGAACTACGAAAAGAGCAAGGTGCGCGTTTCGGTCACTATTTTTGGTCGTTCCACTCCTGTCGAGTTGGAGTTTTCTCAAATCGAGAAGACCTGAGCGGGTAATCCTGAGTTTTTGGTTCCACGCTTACCGACTCGGCGTGGATGTTTTGGAAGAGTCGTTAACCCCGGGGAGCCGCGGTCTGAATTGTTCAGTGCCAAAGCGTTATTACCCGTAAGGAGAAATCATGGCGAAGAAAATCGTTGGTTTCATCAAGCTGCAAGTTCCAGCTGGTAAAGCCAATCCATCCCCACCCATTGGCCCTGCACTTGGCCAACGCGGTCTCAACATTATGGAGTTCTGCAAGGCATTCAATGCGCAGACCCAGGGCGTAGAGCCTGGACTGCCACTGCCTGTGGTAATCACAGCCTTTGCAGACAAGAGCTTTACGTTCATCATCAAGACCCCGCCTGCGACGGTCCTGATCAAAAAGGCCATCAAGCTGGACAAGGGCTCTGCCCGTCCACATTTGGACAAGGTTGGCAAGATCACACGCGCTCAGCTTGAAGAGATTGCCAAGACCAAGATGAAAGACATGAATGCCGCTGATCTGGATGCTGCTGTGCGCACCATCGCCGGCTCTGCCCGTTCGATGGGCGTGACTGTGGAGGGCGTGTAAATGTCCAAGCTCACTAAAAAACAAAAGACCCAAGTTGGCAAAATTGACAGCAACAAGCTGTACCCCCTGAGCGATGCTTTGGGTCTGGTGAAAGAATTTGCCAACGCCAAGTTTGATGAATCCATCGACGTAGCTGTGCAACTGGGTATTGACGCTAAGAAGTCAGATCAAGTTGTTCGTGGTGCAGTTGTTCTGCCCAACGGCACGGGTAAAACCAAGCGTGTAGCAGTTTTTGCACAGGGCGCCAAGGCCGAAGAAGCCAAAGCGGCTGGCGCGGATTTGGTGGGTATGGATGACCTGGCCGCTATGGTGAAGGCAGGCGATATGCCTTTTGACATCGTGATTGCTGCGCCTGACGCCATGCGTATTGTGGGTACTTTGGGGCAGATCCTCGGACCACGCGGTCTTATGCCTAATCCCAAAGTGGGCACGGTGACACCTGATGTGGCCACGGCTGTGAAGAATGCCAAGGCTGGTCAGGTTCAGTTCCGTGTGGACAAGGCAGGTATCGTGCACAGCACGATTGGCCGTCGTTCATTTGAGTCCGACAAGCTTCAGGGCAACCTGGCAGCTTTGGTGGATGCGCTGAATAAGGCCAAGCCAGCTACCAGCAAGGGTGTGTACCTGCGTAAAGTGGCAGTTTCGTCGACCATGGGTGTGGGTGTCCGCGTGGACCTGCAGACCATCGCGGCGTAATCGCAAGAAATTTGAGTTACCCGAAAGGGTTGCTTGATGTGGTGGGTCGGTAGGGTGAAAGCCCAGCCGAGTCATCCAAGACCGTTGGTGTGCAAGCAATTGCACTTAATCGAGAAAACCAACGCAGATGGCGATCCCGCTGCAGATGGAATGAGAGTTCTGTTAACAGTTGGTCGCTGCAATGTGGAGCGCAAAGGCGGTATATGCTGCCAAGCGCATTTAAAGGAGTAGACCTTGAGTCTGAATCGCAGTGAGAAAGAAGCGGTCATATCTGATGTGACCAGCCTCGCCGCTAAAGCTCAAACGCTCGTGATCGCGGAGTACCGTGGCATCACGGTCGCTGACATGACCAAACTGCGCGTCAATGCCCGCAGCAATGGCGTGAGCCTGAGCGTGTTGAAAAACACGCTGGCCCGCCGTGCTGTTGCAGGCAGTGCATTTGAAATCGTGTCCGACCAGATGACCGGTCCTCTGATCTATAGCTTTTCCGAAGACGCAGTAGCCGCCGCCAAGGTGGTTGCCGAGTTCGCGAAAACCAACGACAAGTTGGTGATTCGCGCCGGTGCGTACGGTGGAAAAGCCTTGGACGTGAACGGCGTGAAGCAATTGGCAAGCATCCCTTCCAAGGAAGTGTTGCTGGCGCAGTTGTTGGGCTTGATGCAGTCCCCCATTTCGCGTACGGCACGAGTGCTGGCCGCTTTGGCGACGCAACGTGGCGCTGGTGCGGCGGAAGCTGCACCCGAAGAGGCAGTCGCGGCGTAATTGCCCGATTGTCTGTAGTAACCAAACTTGTTAGGAAATCAAAATGGCATTCGATAAAGACGCATTTTTGACCGCGCTCGACAGCATGACGGTCATGGAACTCAACGACCTGGTGAAAGCCATCGAAGAGAAATTTGGTGTAAGCGCTGCCGCTATGGCAGGCCCCGCTGCAGCCGCAGGCCCCGCAGCAGCAGCTGAAGAGAAGACAGAATTCAACGTTATGTTGCTTGAGGCTGGCGCAAACAAAGTGTCCGTCATTAAGGCCGTGCGTGAAATCACCGGTCTTGGCCTGAAAGAAGCCAAAGACCTGGTTGATGGCGCTCCCAAGGCTGTCAAGGAAGGCATTGCCAAGGCTGACGCTGAAGCTGCTATGAAGAAGCTGGTTGAAGCTGGTGCCAAGGCCGAGCTGAAGTAATCTGCTTTCTCCACTGGGCTGGAGGTCTGGAAGGGCCTCCAGCCTTTGTTGCTTGTAAAAGCACACTGAAAAGTATCCTCTGGCGAGTTCACTTTTCAGTGTTTTCTGACCCCGACTGCAGAAGATGCCTTGGTTCGGGTTGCGTGCAATGCGCAACCGTCCGCCAATGATTGGTAGTGGCCAATCACCAAGCCTGTTGAGAGTGATGCTCAACGCACAGTCGCCTGGAACCCCTGGGTTCCTTTAGTCTTTGCCCGGAGATCGAATGGCTTATACATACACAGAACGCAAGCGGATTCGCAAAAATTTCGGTAGCCGCGATAGCGTGCTTGAAATCCCCTACTTGTTGCAGATGCAAAAAGATGCCTACACGGCGTTCCTGCAAGCGGAAGTTGCTCCAAAAAAACGGACGGTCGAGGGGCTTCAAGCGGCTTTTGAAGCGGCTTTCCCTATCGTCTCGCATAACGGTTTTGTTGAGATGAAGTATCTGGAGTACAACCTGGCCAAGCCTGCCTTCGATGTACGTGAATGCCAGACCCGCGGACTTACTTTTGCGTCGGCTGTGCGCGCCAAAGTGCAGTTGATCATTTATGACCGCGAGTCATCCACTTCTCAGAACAAGGTTGTCAAGGAGGTGAAAGAGCAAGAGGTCTACATGGGTGAAGTGCCCCTGATGACCAACAAGGGCTCTTTCATCATCAACGGTACCGAGCGTGTGATCGTGTCCCAGTTGCACCGCTCGCCAGGCGTGTTCTTTGAGCATGACAAGGGCAAGACCCACAGTTCCGGAAAGCTGCTTTTTTCTGCCCGCATCATTCCTTACCGCGGCTCGTGGCTCGACTTTGAATTCGATCCTAAAGACCTGCTTTACTTCCGCGTAGATCGCCGCCGCAAGATGCCGGTCACGATCCTGCTGCGTGCCATTGGCCTGAACAACGAGTCGATTCTTGCCAACTTCTTTGTCAATGACAATTTCCGCCTGATGGACAGCGGCGCACAAATGGAATTTGTGGCCGAACGTCTGCGTGGCGAAGTAGCGCGTTTCGACTTGACCGACAAGAGCGGCAAAGTGGTTGTGGTCAAAGACAAACGTGTCACGGCACGCCACACCCGTGAGTTGGAGCAGTCTGGCACTACCCACATCAGTGTGCCGGAAGACTTTTTGATTGGTCGCGTTGTTGCACGCAATGTGGTCGATGCCGACACTGGAGAGATCGTGGCCAAGGCCAACGAAGAGCTGACCGAAGCGTTGCTCAAGAAACTGCGCACTGCGGGAATCCAGGAATTGGCATGCATCTATACCAATGAGTTGGACCAGGGCTCCTACATTTCGCAAACCTTGCGTACCGACGAGACTGCTGATGAGTTCGCTGCGCGAGTAGCCATCTATCGCATGATGCGCCCGGGCGAGCCGCCTACAGAAGACGCAGTTCAGGCCTTGTTCCAACGCCTGTTCTATAACCCTGATACGTATGACCTGTCGCGCGTCGGCCGCATGAAATTCAACGCCAAAATGGGCCGCGCTGAATCCACCGGCCCCATGGTGCTGACAAATGAAGACATATTGGCTGTGGTCAAGATTTTGGTCGACTTGCGCAATGGTCGCGGTGACGTAGACGATATTGACCACTTGGGCAACCGACGCGTGCGTTGCGTAGGTGAGCTGGCTGAAAACCAGTACCGCACTGGCCTGGCACGTATTGAGAAGGCAGTGAAAGAGCGTCTGGGTCAGGCTGAACAAGAGCCACTGATGCCCCACGACCTGATCAATAGCAAGCCGATTTCTGCTGCCTTGAAAGAGTTCTTTGGTGCTTCGCAGCTGTCTCAGTTCATGGACCAGACCAATCCGCTGGCTGAAATTACCCACAAGCGCCGTGTATCGGCTCTTGGTCCGGGTGGTTTGACGCGCGAGCGCGCAGGCTTTGAGGTGCGCGACGTGCACGTAACCCACTACGGTCGGGTGTGTCCTATTGAAACACCGGAAGGTCCAAACATCGGTCTGATCAACTCACTGGCCTTGTACGCCCGTTTGAACGAATACGGTTTCATCGAGACTCCTTACCGTCGTGTGGTGGACAGCAAGGTCACCACCGAAATTGATTACCTCTCCGCCATTGAAGAAGGCAAGTACGTTATTGCCCAGGCCAATGCAGCATTGGACAAAGATGGCAAGCTGACGGGTGACCTGGTTTCTGCACGTGAAAAAGGCGAGTCCATCCTGGTGGGTGCTGAGCGCGTTCAGTACATGGACGTGTCGCCAGCTCAGATCGTCTCCGTGGCCGCGTCGCTGGTTCCGTTCCTTGAGCATGACGATGCGAACCGCGCCTTGATGGGCGCCAACATGTCCCGTCAGGCCGTGCCTGTGCTGCGCCCGGAAAAGCCGATGGTGGGTACCGGTATCGAACGCGTAGCCGCTGTCGACTCCGGTACGGTGGTGACCGCCACCCGTGGCGGTGTGGTGGACTATGTGGACGCTACGCGCGTGGTGATTCGCGTCAACGACGCCGAAGCGCAAGCAGGTGAAGTCGGTGTGGACATCTACAACCTGATCAAGTACCAGCGTTCCAACCAGAACACCAATATCCATCAGCGCCCCATCGTCATAAAGGGCGACAAGCTGACCAAGGGCGACGTGATCGCCGACGGCGCATCTACTGACCTCGGCGAAATCGCCATTGGGCAGAACATGCTGGTGGCCTTCATGCCCTGGAACGGCTACAACTTCGAAGACTCCATCTTGATCAGCGAGCGTGTGGTGGCAGAAGACCGCTATACCTCCATCCACATCGAAGAGCTTGTGGTGATGGCGCGTGACACCAAACTGGGTGCTGAAGAAATCACACGTGATATTCCCAACCTGTCTGAGCAACAACTCAACCGCCTGGACGAGTCCGGCATCATCTACGTGGGTGCAGAAGTTTTGCCAGGAGACACCTTGGTCGGCAAAGTGACGCCTAAAGGCGAAACCACTCTGACGCCTGAAGAGAAGCTGTTGCGTGCCATCTTCGGCGAAAAAGCCAGTGACGTGAAAGACACTTCGTTGCGAGTGGATCAGGGCTCACAAGGCACCGTGATTGATGTGCAGGTCTTCACCCGCGAAGGCATTCAGCGTGACAAACGTGCTCAGCAGATCATTGACGACGAGTTGAAGCGGTTCCGCCTAGACTTGAATGACCAGTTGCGCATTGTGGAAGCCGATGCCTTTGACCGTATCGCCAAACTGCTGGATGGCAAAGCTGCCAACGGCGGACCGCAAAAACTGGCCAAGGGCACCAAGATCGACAAGTCCTATCTGGCTTCCGTCGAGAAGTTCCACTGGTTCGATATTCGCCCTGCTGATGAAGAAGTGGCTGGCCAATTGGAGAGCATCAAAAACTCTCTGGAGCAAACCCGCCACAGCTTTGACCTGGCTTTTGAAGAGAAGCGCAAGAAGCTCACCCAAGGCGATGAGCTGCCCGCAGGTGTTCTCAAAATGGTCAAGGTTTACATCGCGGTCAAGCGTCGCTTGCAACCCGGTGACAAGATGGCCGGTCGCCACGGCAACAAGGGCGTAGTTTCCAAGATTACGCCTGTAGAAGACATGCCCTACATGGCAGATGGTACGCCTGTTGACATCGTGTTGAACCCGCTGGGCGTGCCTTCGCGTATGAACATTGGTCAGGTGCTTGAAGTGCACCTGGGCTGGGCTGGTAAGGGATTGGGGCACCGTATCGGCGACATGCTTCAGCGTGAAGCTGCTGCAGCTGAAATCCGTGGCTTCCTCGAGCGGGTGTACAACAGTGCAGGTCGCAAGGAAGACTTGGGCCAGTTGTCGGATGACGAGATCAAGCACATGGCGCAAGAGCTCACCACCGGTGTGCCATTTGCTTCCCCTGTGTTTGATGGCGCAACCGAAAAAGAAATTGGTGACATGCTGCAACTCGCGTATCCAGACGACGTTGCGCAGGCCAAGGGCCTCACTGCCACACGCACCCAGGCGCAGTTGTATGACGGACGTTCTGGTGACGCTTTCGAGCGCACCACTACCGTTGGCTACATGCACTACCTCAAGTTGCACCATTTGGTCGACGACAAGATGCATGCGCGCTCTACCGGACCTTACTCTCTCGTGACACAGCAGCCTCTGGGCGGTAAGGCCCAGTTCGGTGGGCAGCGTTTCGGTGAGATGGAGGTGTGGGCGCTGGAAGCCTATGGTGCTTCGTATGTGCTGCAAGAGATGCTCACCGTCAAGTCGGATGACGTGCAAGGTCGCACCAAGGTGTACGAAAACATCGTCAAGGGCGAACACTCGATTGAGGCCGGTATGCCGGAATCGTTCAACGTGCTGGTCAAGGAAATTCGTTCGCTCGGTATCGATATCGAGTTGGAACGCGGTTAATTCAACAGGAATGAAAAGGATTTAAAACATGAAATCATTACTCGACCTGTTCAAGCAATTCACACCCGATGAGCATTTCAATGCCATCAAGATCGGCATGGCTTCTCCTGAGAAGATCCGTTCCTGGTCTTTTGGCGAGGTGAAGAAACCTGAAACCATCAACTACCGCACCTTCAAGCCCGAGCGCGATGGCTTGTTCTGCGCCAAGATATTCGGACCTATCAAAGACTACGAATGCCTGTGCGGTAAGTACAAGCGTTTGAAGCACCGTGGTGTGATCTGCGAGAAGTGCGGCGTTGAAGTCACCCAGACCAAGGTGCGTCGTGAGCGCATGGGCCACATTGATCTGGCCGCACCTTGCGCCCACATCTGGTTTCTGAAGTCCCTGCCAAGCCGTTTGGGCCTGGTGCTGGACATGACATTGCGTGATATCGAGCGTGTGCTGTACTTTGAAGCATATGTCGTTACCGACCCAGGCATGACACCGCTGAAGAAGTTCAGCATCATGACCGAAGACGATTTCGACGCCAAGTTTAAGGAATACGGGGACGAGTTTCAGGCCAAGATGGGCGCTGAGGGCATCAAGGATCTGCTGCAAAGCATTGACATTGAAGGCTCCATCGAGAAGCTGCGCAATGACCTGACCGGTTCTGAGCTCAAGATCAAGAAAAACGCAAAGCGTTTGAAGGTTCTGGAGGCGTTCAAGAAGTCCGGCATCAAACCCGAGTGGATGGTGCTGGATGTGCTGCCCGTGTTACCGCCGGACCTGCGTCCCTTGGTGCCGCTCGACGGCGGCCGCTTTGCGACCTCTGACTTGAATGACCTGTATCGTCGCGTTATCAACCGCAACAGCCGCCTGCGCCGTTTGCTGGAGTTGAAGGCTCCTGAAATCATTGCCCGCAATGAAAAGCGTATGTTGCAGGAAGCTGTGGACAGCTTGCTGGACAACGGTCGTCGCGGCAAGGCCATGACGGGCGCCAACAAGCGCGCTCTCAAGTCCTTGGCAGACATGATCAAGGGTAAATCTGGTCGTTTCCGTCAGAACTTGCTGGGCAAGCGGGTGGACTACTCTGGTCGATCCGTCATTACCGTGGGCCCAACCCTCAAGCTGCACCAGTGCGGTTTGCCCAAGCTGATGGCTCTGGAGTTGTTCAAGCCCTTCATTTTTGCGCGCCTCGAGGCCATGGGCATTGCGACCACGATCAAGGCCGCCAAGAAAGAAGTGGAATCCGGCACGCCCGTCGTGTGGGACATTCTGGAAGAGGTCATCAAAGAACACCCTGTCATGCTGAACCGTGCGCCTACGCTGCACCGTTTGGGCATTCAGGCCTTTGAGCCCATTCTGATTGAAGGCAAAGCGATCCAATTGCACCCCCTCGTTTGCGCGGCCTTTAACGCCGACTTCGACGGTGACCAGATGGCTGTTCACGTGCCTTTGTCGGTGGAAGCGCAAATGGAAGCACGCACTTTGATGCTGGCCTCCAACAACGTGCTGTTCCCTGCCAACGGCGAGCCTTCCATTGTTCCATCGCAGGACGTGGTGCTGGGCCTGTACTACACGACCCGTGACCGCATCAATGGCAAGGGCGAAGGCCTGGTGTTCGCCGATACCGGTGAAGTCCAGCGCGCCTTTGATGGTGGTGCAGTCGAACTCAATGCCCGCATCAACGTGCGCATTACCGAGTACACCAAAGACAAGGAAACCGGCGAGTTTGTGCCTTCAACCAAGTTGTGGGAAACCACTGCCGGGCGTGCACTTTTGTCAGAAATTCTGCCTAAAGGTCTGCCTTTCTCCAACATCAACAAGGCGTTGAAGAAAAAAGAAATATCCAAACTGATCAACGTGTCTTTCCGTAAGTGCGGCTTGAAAGAGACCGTGGTGTTTGCCGACAAACTGCTGCAAAGCGGTTTCCGTCTGGCTACACGCGCAGGTATCTCCATCTGTATCGACGACATGTTGGTGCCGCAAGAGAAGCACGACATTATTGGTCGTGCCCAGAAAGAGGTCAAAGAGATCGAGCAGCAATATGTGTCCGGACTGGTGACTGCTGGTGAGCGCTACAACAAGGTGGTCGACATCTGGGGCAAGTCGGGTGACGAAGTGTCCAAGGTGATGATGGCCAAGCTCTCCAAAGAGACTGTGACAGATCGCCATGGCAACCAGGTTCAGCAGGAATCCTTCAACTCCATCTACATGATGGCCGACTCCGGCGCCCGCGGTTCTGCAGCCCAGATTCGCCAGGTCGCCGGTATGCGTGGTCTGATGGCCAAGCCAGACGGCTCCATCATCGAGACGCCAATTACCGCCAACTTCCGTGAAGGTCTGAACGTGCTGGAGTACTTCATCTCCACCCATGGTGCACGTAAAGGCTTGGCCGACACGGCTTTGAAGACGGCGAACTCCGGTTACCTGACGCGTCGTCTGGTGGACGTGACTCAAGACCTGGTGGTGACTGAACAGGATTGCGGTACCCACAACGGTTACCTGATGCGCGCTATCGTCGAAGGCGGTGAAGTGATTGAATCCCTGCGCGATCGCATCTTGGGTCGTACTGCGGCTGAAGAGGTTCTGCATCCGGAAAACCGTTCTGTTTTGGCTCCAGCGGGAGCTATGCTGGACGAAGACCTGATAGAAGAACTTGAATCTGCTGGTGTGGACGAGGTAAAAGTCCGCACTGCGCTGACTTGTGAAACTCGCTTTGGAATTTGTGCCAGGTGCTACGGACGCGATTTGGGTCGTGGCGGCTTGATCAATGGCGGCGAAGCTGTCGGCGTGATTGCTGCTCAGTCCATTGGTGAACCCGGTACCCAGCTGACCATGCGTACTTTCCACATTGGTGGTGCGGCATCCCGTGCCGCTATCGCCTCCAGCGTGGAAGCCAAGTCCAACGGGAATATTGGTTTCAACACCACCATGCGCTATGTCACCAACAGCAAAAAAGAGCTGGTGGTTATTTCCCGCTCTGGCGAGATCGTGATTCACGACGAACATGGACGCGAGCGTGAGCGCCATAAAGTACCTTACGGTGCAGTGCTGACAGTCAAGGCTGATCAGACGATCAAGGCTGGTGCGATTCTGGCCAACTGGGATCCATTGACTCGACCCATCATTACCGAGTTCGCTGGTAAAGCGCATTTCGAGAACGTGGAAGAGGGCCTGACAGTCGCCAAACAGGTGGACGAAGTGACAGGTCTGTCTACCCTGGTGGTTATTGATCCCAAGCGACGTGGTGCTGCCAAGGTCGTGCGTCCCCAGGTGAAGCTGATCGACGCGACCGGCCACGAAGTCAAGATTCCTGGCACCGATCACTCCGTGACCATTGGCTTCCCGGTGGGCTCGCTGGTACAAGTGCGTGACGGTCAGGACGTGGGTCCGGGCGAGGTGCTGGCCCGCATCCCAATCGAAGGCCAGAAGACCCGCGACATTACCGGTGGTTTGCCTCGTGTAGCAGAACTGTTCGAAGCACGTTCACCCAAAGACAAGGGTGTGCTGGCTGAAGTGACAGGTACCGTTTCCTTCGGTAAGGAAACTAAAGGCAAGGTTCGTCTGCAGATCACTGACCCTGAGGGCAAGGTCTGGGAAGAACTCGTGCCTAAAGAAAAGAACATTCTGGTGCACGAAGGCCAGGTGGTGAACAAGGGCGAATCTGTGGTGGACGGTCCTGCCGACCCGCAAGACATCTTGCGTTTACTTGGCTCCGAAGAACTGGCCCGCTACATCGTGGACGAAGTGCAGGACGTGTACCGCTTGCAAGGCGTGAAGATCAACGACAAACACATTGAAGTGATTGTTCGTCAGATGCTGCGCCGCGTGGTGGTGGAAGCCGCTGGTGACTCCAACTACATCAACGGTGAGCAGGTCGAGCGCTCAGAGATGCTCAATACCAACGACGCCTTGCGTGCCGACGGCAAGATTCCCGCGGTGTTTACCAACTTGCTGCTGGGTATTACCAAGGCGTCCCTGTCCACTGACAGCTTCATCAGCGCGGCCTCCTTCCAGGAAACTACCCGCGTGTTGACCGAAGCGGCCATCATGGGCAAGCGCGACGAGTTGCGTGGATTGAAAGAGAACGTGATTGTGGGTCGCCTGATTCCAGCAGGTACCGGCTTGGCATATCACGAAGCCCGCAAAGTGCGTGAAACAATGGATGATGCAGAGCGTCGTGCCATAGCAGATGCAGAGGCCCTGGAATTGGCTGGTGGCGCTGAGGCTGCAGAAACGCATGCCAATGAGGGCGCAGCAACCGAGTAGTATCGATTTGCTACGATAAGTGTAGCGCCTCAAGCACTCTTCATGGGCGCTTGAGGCGTTTTCCTTTATGAGAGTCTGAATGACCGGATCCTTAATGCTTTGGGGCTTGATAGCCGTCGCAATTTTTTGGGGCGTCGGTGTTCATAACCGCTTGATGCGAATGCGAGCTAAAGGATTGCAGGCTCTGTCGGCTGTCCAGGAGTCGCTCCGGGAGTACGCGGTGCTGCTACAAACACAGCTTGCGCCTGGCGCCTTAACGGAGTCGCCATGGTCAACGCTTCGAGCAAACTTGGAGTCGATGGAAGGAGCCTGCAAGGATGCATTGAGTACGCCACTCAGTATTCAACCCTTGGAAAATCTGGCAGCGAGCATGCATCTGGTTCAGAGCAACTGGTCAGATGTGCGCAAGCACATAGCGGATCCGGTCAGTCTGCAGAATTATCTTGCGCTGCAGACCGCCTGGGATCCCATCGTGCAAAGGACTCAGGTTCTTCGGACAAGCTACAACCACCAGGTGGCCCGGTACAACGAAGCCATCGGACAATTTCCTGCCCGGTTGGTGGTGGGAATACTCGGATTCCAACCCGCTGGCACACTTTAGGTATTCATGCGCCCATCCCTAGATTCCCTCCCGTTATGGCGACAACTCCTGGCGACCAACGCCGTTGTGATGGCAGTAAGAAACGGAACTTCCGGTACCGCTGCGATTGATGCGGTTGAACCTACTTTGCGTCCAGGTGTGCAGGCATTGGCCTTTCACGTTTGGCGCAACTGGGGGAGGGCCCAAGCATTGAGGCGGAAACTGGCCCCTAAGCAGCCACCAGCGGCGGTAGATACCCTGCTCTGCGCGGCTTTGGCCTTGGCCTGGCAGGAGAAAGATGCACCCTATGATTCTTTTACGCTGGTAAATCAAGCCGTAGAAGCGGCTAAACGAAATCCTGCAACCCGCGCCCAGTCGAACTTTGTCAACGCATGCCTGCGACGGTTTCTGCGAGAGCGTGACGCATTGGTGGAGCTGACGGACGCGGACCCGCTGGCTCGGTGGAATCACCCAGTGTGGTGGATAGAAAGACTGCAACGCGACCATCCCGACCATTGGCGGGACATTCTTGAGGCAGCAAACCAGCCAGCTCCGATGACTTTGCGCGTGAATTTACGCAAAACAAATAGAGCGAAATATCTGGCGCAGCTTGCCCAATCACAGATTGCAGCGGTGGCTGATGGTCCAACATCGATTTGCCTGGAGCGAGCCGTCCCGGTGCAGAAGCTTCCAGATTTTGCTGAGGGCTATGTTTCTGTGCAAGATGGAGCAGCACAGATGGCTGCGCCTCTCCTGCTGAATGCGCTTGTACCTGGGCCCGGCATGCGCATATTGGACGCGTGCGCCGCTCCGGGCGGAAAAACAAGTCATTTACTTGAACTGTGTGAAGCAGAAGTCACCGCATTGGATATCGATCCGAAGCGATGCCTGCGTATTTCGGACAACCTGACTCGGCTGGGTCTGGTGGCCCTGGTACGCACTGCGGACGCCGCTCTACCGGAAACCTGGTGGGACGGCCGTCAATATGACGCGATACTTTTGGACGCGCCTTGCACGGCCTCCGGCATCGTACGCCGTCACCCGGACGTTCGATGGCTACGCCGCCCCTCCGATGTAGAACAGTTGGCTGCATTGCAGAAGAAAATGCTGCAGGCCCTGTGGCCTTTGCTCAAGCCAGGGGCTTGTCTGCTTTATTGCACCTGCTCGGTGTTTGTAGCCGAGGGGCGAGAACAAGTGGAAACGTTTCTTGCCAACAACACGGATGCTATTTTGCTGCCGTCTCCGGGGCATTTGGTACCAGGAAATAGCACCAAAATGGGTACTGTCCCGGACAATCAAACCCGTGATCATGATGGATTCTTTTACGCGTTGCTACAAAAGCACCCTGTTTAATCTGGCCCGTTTGTGGGTACTAGGATTTGCTTTGCTGTTGCCGCTAGCGGCTGCTTACGGGCAAAGCGTGACCGAGATCACGCAGTTCAGATTGGAACGAACCGATGACGAGGTGCTTTTGTCATCGCAACTGCAGTTTGAACTGCCTGGTGCGGTTGAGGATGCCCTGCTTAAAGGGATTCCCATGGTGTTTGTGGCCGAGGCAGATATTTTGCGAGAGCGCTGGTATTGGTATGACAAAAAGGTGGCTACGACGCAGCGCCATATGCGTTTGGCCTACCAACCACTTACCAGGCGATGGCGCCTGAACATCAATGCTGGGTCTGGAGCGACGGGACCGCTGGGCTTGGCATTAAATCAGGGTCACGACACTCTGGCGCAAGCCTTGTCGGCCATCAAACGAATTTCACAATGGAAAATTATCGAAGCCGGGGAGTTGGATAACGCAGTCAAATACAAAGTGGAGTTCCGCTTTCGACTCGACCTGAGTCAGCTCCCAAGGCCCTTCCAGATTGGTGCGATTGGACAGTCTGAATGGGACATCTTTGTGTCCACTGTGAGTCCGCTCAACCTGGAAAGCACCAAATGAGCGGGAACTCCGGCACGGCAAACCCTTTGGCAAAGACCGTCAGCTCTCCCGCATTGCGCCGGACAGTCACGCTGGGTGCGCTCATCATGGTCGTGATTGGCCTGGTTCTCTTGTACATGTTGATGCAGGCCACCAACAACCGGGAACTCTACGAAAGCAATTACGCCAGCTTGTTTGCGATCAACGTCAGTGTGGCGGTCCTTTTGCTGGTCGGAATAGTTTGGGTTGTTTACCGGCTGCTTTTGCGTTTGAGGCAAGGCCGATTTGGAAGCCGCCTTCTCGTAAAGCTGGCTACGATATTTGCGTTGGTTGGTTTTGCTCCGGGGCTATTGATTTATGTGGTTTCATACCAGTTCGTCTCTCGCTCAATTGAAACCTGGTTTGACGTCAAGGTAGAGGGTGCTCTGGAAGCGGGTCTGAATCTGGGCAGGGTCACCCTGGAAACGTTAACCAACGATCTTGCGACGAAATCTAAATCCTCTGCGACGCTATTGATCGACGTGCCGGACGCAACAACCGGGTTGGTATTGGAACGCATGTTGGATCCATTGGGCGCGTCAGAGGTGACGCTCTGGAGTGCTTCTGGCGGGTTGCTTGCGAGTGCGGGGCAGTCGCTTATCCGGCTCAATCCCGATAAGCCCACTCCCGGGCAGTTCAGATCTGCCAAGGCAGAGCGCATTTTTGCTTGGACAGAAGGGCTGGAGGACGTCTCACTGACCTCAGTGGCCAATGTGCGCATCAAAGTGCTGGTTTCGGTTGCAAGTCCCTTGATCGGTTTGAGTACAGAGAACCGATTCCTCATGGTCTCTCGGTCACTACCGAGCAATTTGGTAGAAAACGCGCTGGCCGTAGAAAGTGCCAATCGAGAGTACCAGGAGCGTGCACTTGCGCGCGAGGGACTCAAGCGCATGTACATAGGAACCCTGACGCTCAGTCTGTTTTTGGCGGTTTTCGGGGCCATATTGCTTGCGGTGGTCCTGGGGAACCAGATTGCCAAACCTTTGTTGGTATTGGCTGAGGGCGTAAATCAAGTGGCGGCAGGTGACCTGACGCCGAAGCTTGCAATGCAGGGGAATGACGAGTTGGGAGGTCTGACGCGCGCCTTTGCAACCATGACGGCTCAGTTAGCAGAAGCCAAGTCGACAGTTGAACAAAGCATGGCGGAAGTTGATTCTGCGCGGGCCAATCTTCAGACAATTTTGGACAACCTGACCGCAGGCGTTATCGTTCTTGACGAAGGCGGCCACATCCTTTCATCCAACCCTGGAGCTACCCGCATACTGAAGGTTCCGTTGACTGCACATGGGGGACAGTCAATGGAAAGTATTGATGGGTTAAATGAATTTGGCGCCGCCGTTCAGGCGCAGTTTGTAGAGTTTCTTTCCCACAGAACTGAACATAGGTTGGATCACTGGCAACATTCTTTTCAGTTGGGAGCAGTGGTTGCCCCTCTCAATGGCGCATTTGAAAATGCGCTCACATTGGTAGCCCGTGGAGCGGAATTGCCGGGCAGGACCCGTCTGTTGGTG
This sequence comes from uncultured beta proteobacterium, assembly GCA_903954045.1. GTDB lineage: Bacteria > Pseudomonadota > Gammaproteobacteria > Burkholderiales > Burkholderiaceae_C > Allorhodoferax. Next base: position 19,675 of record CAJBMJ010000329.1, read on the forward strand.
TTTGACGATATTTCAGAGATCGTTTCTGCCCAGCGCGCCCAGGCTTGGGGGGAAGTGGCCCGTCGGCTTGCCCATGAGATCAAAAACCCGTTGACACCCATTCAGCTATCTGCAGAGCGACTGGAAATGAAGTTGACTGGCAAACTCCAACCGACAGAGCAGGCGTTGTTAACGAAGTCAGTGAAAACTATAGTCGACCAAGTGGATGGCATGAAGCGCTTGGTCAACGAGTTTCGCGATTACGCTCGCTTACCTGCTGCGGAACTGAAGCCCATCGATCTGAACGCACTGGTACAGGATGTCATGCATTTGTATGAGGCGGACACAGCTTCCCAGGTATCTTTGGAGTTGGATCCCCAATGTCCGAAGGTAAACGGAGATGCGCAGCAACTTCGGCAAATCATTCACAACCTGTTACAAAACGCGCAAGACGCGAGTGATGGCCAATGTATAGTGGTTCGTACACAATGGCAACCCACAAACGACCGAGTTCGGCTCATGGTATTGGACAGCGGTCCAGGATTTGCCGACCACATTTTGAAGCGCGCTTTTGAACCCTATGTAACCACCAAGGCCAAAGGAACTGGACTTGGCTTGGCCGTTGTGAAAAAAATTGCAGATGAACACGGCTCGCGAATAGATCTGGCCAACAGGACGACGGACGGTGCAGTGGTAGGGGCCCAAGTGTCGTTATCATTCGCTACAGTCAAAGGCTCTCGCGCACAGGCGTGACACAAAGCATCACAGGGACACCACGGACTCCATGGCAAATATTCTGGTTGTAGACGACGAGCACGGCATACGGGACTTGCTTTGGGAAATTCTCAATGATGAGGGGCACAGCGTCGAACTGGCGGAAAACGCTGCTCAAGCACGAGCAGCGCGCCTGCGAGAGCGCCCGGACTTGGTGCTTTTGGACATCTGGATGCCTGATACCGATGGTGTCACCTTGCTGAAAGAATGGTCCACGAGCGGATTGTTGTCCATGCCAGTCATCATGATGAGTGGGCACGCCACAATAGATACAGCAGTTGAGGCCACCAAAATTGGGGCCCTGGCGTTTTTGGAAAAACCCATTACCTTGCAGAAACTGCTAAAGGCCGTGGAGCAAGGATTGGCCCGCGCGAGCTTGCGAAAAGCCGCTGCAGCCATCATGGCGCCAACCGTTGTGGCCCAATCAAACGCTATGGAGTTTGCAGCAGCCGCAACGATCGAAATTCTTGAGTCAGGTCCTCAGGCGAACCAGAGTTTTGTGCTGGATAAACCACTTCGGGAGGCGAGGGACGAGTTCGAGAAGGCGTATTTTGAATACCATCTTTCTCGTGAAAATGGTTCCATGACACGTGTTGCAGACAAAACTGGATTGGAGCGGACGCATCTCTATCGAAAGTTGAAACAACTGGGTGTCGACCTGACACGAAGCAAGCGTGGTGCGGCCTAACCTTTACCGAGTGCAATCGGCTCAAAATCCGCTGCTATAATTCTCGACTCGGCCCGGTAGCTCAGTCGGTAGAGCAGAGGATTGAAAATCCTTGTGTCGGTGGTTCGATTCCGCCCCAGGCCACCAAATTGATCAACCCATCCTCGTGATGGGTTTTTCTTTGACCCCCGGCGGGTCAATATGCGGGAATAGCTCAGTTGGTAGCGCGAGGCCGTAAGGCTTCAGGCAAGACTCTCTTCCCGCTCCATATTTCACATACAACCCCACCAGTTCAAACCCTGCGGTGAACTTCGAGCTTTGGGCAAGTTCAAATGGCGATACTGCCAAGGCAAGTTCGGCAAAAGTTCGGTGGTTAGAAAAGGACAAACCCAATGCGTTGGATCGACCGAATACCTCTTTACCTGCTCATCCTGGTAGCGGCATGGATGGCAGTAGCACCGATCAACCCGGAGCCCCATCTGGTGGAGAAGGTGCGCATGCTGTCACAAGGCACTCTCACCAAGCCTCTGGACATCTTTGACCTGCTGTATCACCTGGCACCCATGGTTTTGCTGGCAATCAAGGTCTGGCGGATGGTGAAAGAACGTAAAGCCAAAGGGTAGGGCGGCAAAACGCAGAAACGACTGCGGCGAATCGAGAGTTGGTCTTGAAATTGCTTACTGTCATCCGCAATTCACACGTACAAACAAGAAGAAAAGGGAAGAAGCAAATGCGACAGATCAAAAACAGAAAAGAATTTCGGATTGAGAGCAACCTGGCCATGACTATCCCGCACTGGCCCGTGTCCGGGACTAACGAGATCGTGGTGCACGACAGGTCACTTGCGGTGGCGCTTGCGGCAAAGACCAGGACCGAGCCCTGTGGGGGTGAGGTGAGGGTGGTTCATACACCGACTGGCGAGGTGATCTTCAGGAAGCAGAATGATTGATTGCAGGAGTAAGCGAGTAAGCCGCTGAGATTTCCAAGAGCATGTCCGTTCGTCTGTCTGCGATAGGGTAAAGCAACGGCCGAACTCAACCGTTGGCAGTTCGACGCCCTGGTGTGGGTACGGCTGCCCTTGGGTTGTGATAACTTACCGCTATATAGACGAACCAACGCCGCCTACATTGAGGAACTGAAGACATGACCGTCAAAATCAGAGGTATCGGCCCCCTTGTACTGGTTGCGATGATGCCTTTCACCGCGTTGTCACAAACAATTACCAGTGGCCCGCCATCCATTGCCCAGGTGCCGGTCGACAACCCATTTGCCCTTGGCATTTTGATGCTTGGCGTCGTGCTGGCGGGCTGGTGGTCGCTACGTTGTAGTCAAAGCGTCCAGCGTGTGGTGTCGCTGCTGTTGGTGACTGCCCTTGTCGGCTTGGCAGGACATGGGGTTGGCCTGATGGCACAGGTTGTTAACGCATTCACCAATCCTGCTGGCGAGACTCTGCCCATTTCAGTCAGTCCTATCACCGCTGGCGGCTTCACAGGCTTTCAGCCTGCGGACTTCACCAATAACTCTGGTGCAGCCCTGCGGATTGCAGCCATTGACACTCCTAACCTTGGCCAGTGCTTCGCCACCAACCCGGCGAATACATTGCTGCCGCAAGGGGTTCCCCCGACATCCCCGCATCCTGAATGTGGTGTCGGCAATGCGCTCGCTAACGGCGCCACCTGCCGAGTGGATGTCGAGGCCATCTGCCGCAGCCTTTACGTTTCGGGCGCATCACTGACGGCCATCAGTCCCATTTCTGGAGCCGCATCGGGCGGGGTTGGCATCACCTTGACAGGTTCCGGGTTGACCGGCGCCACGAGCGTCACATTTGATGGCATAGCTGCAACATCAGTCAACGTTGTCAACTCCACCACCATTACGGCAGTTACTCCGGCGCACGCGGTGGGTGCCGTCAACGTGGTGGTTATCACTCCTGGCGGTGCCGCCCAATTGGTCAACGGATATGCCTACCTTGCCACCGCTGTGGGGCAAATCAGTGGCGGGGGCGTGATTGCAGCACTCGGCGGTGGCCTGAACAACTTGATTGCTGCAATCTCAGATAACAGTTCAGCAATCCACTGGGGTGGCTTAGGTACTGCTGTGGGAGGGGGCGCGCAGAGCGCCTCCGACGGCTCCACCAACACCACATTTATCGAAGGCGTCTTGGGTGCAGGTACCTATGCTGCGAAATTGTGCAGTTCATATGAGGTCGACTCGCAGGGTAATACCCCGTGTCAGGTCGGCAATTCCTGTTACAACGACTGGTTTTTGCCAGCCCGCAACCAACTTCTTGGTCTCTATACGAACCGGGTAGCTGTGGGAGGCTTCACCAACGCCAGCTACTGGAGTTCTACGGAGGAACAAGTATCACCCCACATCGCGGCGTGGGCCACTAATTTTGCCACCGGTGTCGAGCTTTCCCCGATTAAGAGCACCAACGATCGAGTGCGATGCGTGCGCAGTTTCACTCCTTGATAAGGATGTAGATGTATCAGTGAGAGAGCTCCGATCGACCATGTGATGTGGGTGGAGTTGCGGGAGTAATTGCGCAAACACTTGAAGAAAAGCGCTTTTCAGCGTTGGAGCCAATGAAATCGTGTTGCACGACAGGTCACTTGCGGTGGCGCTTGCGGCAAAGACCAGAACCGAGCCTTGCGGGGGAATGGTTGCTTATCGTACGGGTCAATGATCCGCCATAACTAGGCGAGCCTTTAGCGCATTGGCAGAAAAGTGACCGTTGGCTCGCTGATACTCGCGTTCGTGCAGTTCCAACGTTGCGATCAGGTTGTCAATGCCGTGCAGGAATGTATCTCTGCTGACGCAGGGATTCTCGGAAAACATCCGTAGCGCAGTGTCAGCCAAGTCTGACTTGCCAGCCCTTCGTGCCCATCCCTTGACCTCGCAATAGACCAATAGAGCAAGTCGCCCTAGTTGGTCGTTTCGGCGCGCAAAGTGCAATTCGGCGAGCAGGTCTTCTAGGCCAAGCTGGATGTTTATGGAATCATTCATGTTGCGGTGCAGCATCGGGCTCGCTGCTTACTTCAATCTTGCAAAACGGTGGTGGTGAGACTCTACTTAGGGCAAGCATATCGGGTCGTCTATGACCCTACCGGCGAAGCGATTTTCAGGAAGTGCGGTGACTGATGGCGGTGTATTGATTCGCTTAGTTCCCCAAGAGCCTGTCCTTGAGATGGGCTTTTTGCTTTGTGGGGGCTCAACACACAGTGGGCATCCAGCACCAAAATTGACGACTTCGGTAACCCGTCTTCATAGCCACCCAGCTGTATGACCTGAGGTGGAGGCATTTTTTTTGCCGACATCAATCGGAGTCCGAATAGATCAATGAATGATCACGAAAAACGGGCTAAGCTACTTTTTCCAGGCCGGTCGAAATACTTGGTGACTGAATCGCGCTGAATCGTGAGTGAGTTATCGGACAGCCCTGAACTCGCCAACAAGGCAGCAAATGCAACATATTCAAAGGAGATCAGATTGAAGGTATCTAAGGTATTGTTTCTTGGTGGGCTACTTGCCAGCATTTATGGGCATGCGATAGCTGCTGACTGTGTAAGTGGTGCAACGATTTCGTCTTCTACTACCTGTACGGTTCCGGCAGGCGCGACGAATGTGGCCATTCAGGCTTGGGGCGGTGGCGGTGGTGGGGCCGGGGGTGCTGGCGGCTTTGGTAGCGGCGGCGGCGGCGGCGGGTCCTACTGCGGTGCAAGTTTCGCGGTAACTCAGACAACGCCTTTGACGGTCAATGTTGGCACAGGTGGGGCTTATGGCACCTCTGGACTCGCTGGAGGGGGTGGTGTGCCATCGACAGTGACTGGTACCGGCGTCTCTGGATTCGGGGCCCAAGGCGGTGATGGCGGAACTGTAGCTGGCACAGGAGGTCTTGGCGGTAGCACTGCGTTGTGTACTGCTACCGGTGCAACCGCGTTTTCAGGTGGCGATGGTGCGGCAGGCGGGGTAAGCGATGCGGGCGGCGGCGGCGGCGGTGCTGCCACTTCAGCTGCTGTCGGTGGGGATGGCGTAGGGACGACAGGAGGGTCAGGTCAAGGCGCTGGAGGTAATGGAGGGCCGAACAACCTGGACCCGGGGGATCCTGGCATTTCACCTGGTGGTGGTGGTGGTGGCTCGGGCAAGAATGGTCCTTCATTTCCGAGTTTTCACACAGGCGGCGTTGGTGCAGCGGGACAAGTCATCATGACTTTTACGATTGCACCTATTGGCAATGTTGCAATTCCGACACTCAGCGAGTACGGGCTGATTGCACTGTCAGGCCTTCTGATCCTGGCAACTTGGACTCGACAACGTCGTCGTCAAGGGTAGCTGTACTGGAGAATAGGCCAATGTTGGTAAAGCTGTCATTTGCACTCCTCACTGGCCAGTGACTGGGTCAAATGCGATTGTTGTGCAATGACAGATGGTTCACACATCCGACTGGGGAAGAGATCTTCAGGAAGTTCAGTGATTGAGTTTGGGGGGTAGGCGGCGCAATGCGCTGAGAAGTTGAATAGCCTATTGCTCCGGCCCTGTGAAGTTTTAAGCGGCATACCGAACCCGACGGTCCTGGAAGTAGCTCATAACCCGCTCAGGGGTTTTCTCCAGCATCGACATATGCTCGTTGGCAGCTTCGCGTAATTTGGCCTTAGTTCGC
>CAJBMJ010000330.1 GCA_903954045.1 uncultured beta proteobacterium
ATGCTGGAGCCGCAGGAATTGTTGCAAGACCTCATTGCTTTCTTTCAGCCTAAATTGCTGGTGGGGCACCATGTGCTGATCAGCGCAGGGCCAACCTATGAAGCGATAGATCCGGTGCGGGGCATAACCAATCTCTCCAGCGGAAAAATGGGTTTTGCCATTGCGCAGGCAGCCCAAGAGGCTGGGGCACGGGTGACTTTGGTGGCTGGTCCGGTGCACTTGTCTACGCCACGCGGCGTTAGACGTCTGGATATTCGTTCTGCACAAAATATGCTTGCAGCGTGCGTCGATGCTGCACAAGATGCTACTGTATTTGTAGCAACTGCCGCTGTGGCGGACTGGAGGCCAGCAAGTGCCGCCCAGCAAAAACTAAAAAAGGACGGTTCGGGCGTGGTTCCGCAAATGGAATTCGTGGAAAACCCTGACATCCTGGCGACATTGGCGCAGTCGTCGCGTGCTCAGAAGGGAGAAATGTATTGCGTGGGCTTCGCAGCAGAAAGCCACGATTTGTTACATCACGCAACGGCCAAGCGCATTCGCAAGGGCGTACCGCTGTTGGTTGGAAACATAGGCCCCGCCACCTTCGGTCAGGACGACAATGCGTTGCTTTTGGTCGATGCAAATGGCTCCAGAGAATTTCCCCGCAATTCCAAGCTGGCGCTGGCCCGGCAGCTGGTCGCAGAAATAGCCTTACGCCTCCCCAATCATCCATCCTCACCATCATGAAAATTGACGTCAAAATTCTTGACAGCCGCCTTCAGGGCAATCTGCCAAGCTACGCAACCCCCGGAAGCGCTGGCCTGGATTTGCGAGCTTGCCTCGACTCCCCGTTGACTTTGCAGCCCAACGCCTGGCAGTTGGTTCCTACCGGCATGGCCATCTATTTGCACGACCCTGCTTATGCGGCTTTGATCCTTCCACGCTCGGGCTTGGGGCACAAGCACGGAATTGTTTTGGGCAATTTGGTGGGCTTGATTGACAGCGACTACCAGGGGCAGTTGATGGTGAGTGCCTGGAATCGGAGTACCACGGCTTTCACCATAGAGCCGATGGAGCGCATCGCGCAGTTGGTCATCGTGCCCGTGGTACAGGCGCAATTCAATGTGGTGTCCGAGTTCCCCGCCTCAGAGCGTGGAGAGGGCGGCTACGGATCCACAGGCAAGGCCTGATTTGCGCTTCAGTGCAGGGTTTCGCTTCCTGGGGGTAGCTCATGCATCGGTTGAATGCGAAAAAAGCCGGTTCCAGATGAGCCACGAGCAATCTCATCTTCAGTGGCTTCGCGAACGGATTCAACGGTCAGGCTAATTCGAATGGCGATACCTGCGAGTGGATGGTTGCCATCCAGAACCACGTGCTCCGGGTAAATGTCCGTCACTGTGTAAAGTGCGTCTTTGGGGGCATCCGGGTTGCATCCTGCGGGTAGCGCGCTGCCTTCCATCGTCAGACCTTCTTGCAATTCTTCAGGAAACAGTTTGCGCGGCTCCAGGAAAATCAACTGGTCATTGAAATCACCGAAAGCCTGCTCCGGTTCGATTTGCAACTGAATTTTCGCTCCGGCCACATGCCCTTGTAGCGCCTCTTCGATGGGGGGAAGCAAATCTCGCCCCCCGACCAAGAACTCCACCGGCTCATCAAGAACGTCCAGTATTTCGCCCAATGTGTCTTTCAGCGTCCAAGTGAGGGCAACGACGCATTGTTGAGTGATTTCCATAGGAGAATTGTCCCATGAACACTCAAGAACCTTTACAACTGCTTGGCGGATTGAATGCACAGACGTTCATGCGTCGCCATTGGGAAAAAAAGCCGCTATTGATTCGGCAAGCCATTCCAGGATTCAAGCCTATTCTGGACCGGTCTGAATTACTGGATTTGGCGGCGATGGATGACGTGGAATCCCGCCTTGTTGTGCAGGCATTGCCTGGCAAGGAGAAGCAATGGCGGTTCAGGCATGGGCCCTTTGCTCGCAAGTCTCTTCCCCCGTTCAAACAGCCGGGATGGTCCGTGTTGGTACAAGGGGTGGATTTGCATGACGAACGCGTGCACGCCTTGATGAACCAATTTCGCTTTGTTCCGAACGCTCGTCTCGACGACTTGATGATCAGCTATGCAACCGATGGCGGTGGTGTTGGGCCCCACTTTGACAGCTACGACGTATTTCTTTTGCAGGCCCACGGTCGGCGCCGCTGGCGCATTGGACGCCAAAAAGATATGAGCCTGGTGCCTGATATGCCCCTGAAAATTCTGGCCAATTTTGTTCCAGAACATGAGTTTGTACTGGAGCCGGGCGATATGTTGTATTTGCCTCCACGTTATGCCCATGATGGGATAGCTGAAGGCGAGTGCATGACCTACTCCATTGGATTCCGGTCTCCTTCCAAGGGCGAAGTAGCCCGGGAAATTTTGGAGCGGGTCGCGGATCAGGCAACTGAGGAGGCCGGATCGGCCATCTATCGGGATCCCGCGCAGACCGCCGTTGCCAACAGTGGAGCTATTCCTGAGGCGATGATGGACTTCGCGCAACTGGCAATGAAGATGGCATTGCGCGACCCATTGGCGGTGCGGCGCGCCATGGGTGAATATCTTACGGAGCCCAAAGCCAATGTGTGGTTTGCCGGAAATGACGAGACGGCGCAGGGCGCAGTGCGACTGGATCGCCGCACCCGTATGCTCTACGACGATAAGCACATATTTATCAATGGTGAGAGTTTTCGGGCGGCTGGACGAGACGCCCAACTGATGCGCGCCTTGGCAGACGACCGTTGTCTCAAGTCGACGGAAGTGTCTCGATTGAGCGCTCCGGCCGCAGAATTGCTGGCAGATTGGTGCCGGACGGGTTGGATGCATGTTGAGCCCTGAAATGGTCGATGGCGACAGGGATCCCTTGTTGCAGGGACCATTTCAGGGGCAGGTTGCATTCGCACAGACAATTCGAAATGCTGTTAGCACTGCGGCTGTGGAAAGTTGGTCTGAGATGGTTTGGAGTGACCCCAATTTTGAAGACTGGCCCCTGCGGGAGAGGTCAGTGATTGAATCGCTCCAGGGCTGGGCGGGAAAAGGTCGAAAGCTGGTACTTTTGGCCCACAATTTTGATTCCGTCGTGCGATTGCATCCCCGATTTGTGAGTTGGCGCGTTCAGTGGGACCACATCATTGACTGCCGAACTTGCAGGAACCGTGACGCTACTGAAGTACCAAGTGCCTTATGGGGTCCGTCGTGGGTGATGCGCAGGCTGGTCCTGAGCAGCAGCAACGGATATGCTGGATTCGAGTCCTCAAGACGACTTTCGGTTCGCGAAGATCTGGATGAATGTTTGCGCCAAAGTAGCCCAGGGTTTCCGGCTTCCACTCTTGGACTTTAGGCGTACTAGGGTTTGTACTTAGAGACCAGAGGGAAAATCGTATAATTCGAGGCTCTGGCAAAAAGAGTTCAAACACTTTTTGTTAGGGTATTGGCAGTTTCCTGCCAAAACAATTTCCGGAAATTGTTTCGTTAACTCACTCTATTCGTCTTAAAAATGAACAAATCTCTCGTTTTGGCAGCTGTTATCGCTGCTGCTGCCTTGGCTGCCTGCGGTAAGAAAGAAGAAGCACCTGCCCCCGCACCAGCACCCGTCGCTGCTCCAGCCCCTGCCCCCGCACCAGCTGCGGACGCTTCGGCTCCAGCTTCGGCACCAGCCGCCGCACCAGCTGCTTCTGAGCCTGCCAAACAGTAATTCGCTACAGGAGCAAAAAAGCCACCGCGTAGGTGGCTTTTTTTTACTCAAAAACGGGTCAGATTTCTACTTGATGTCATCCGCGATGACTTGGACTATCCGCTGAGCACTGGGAGAGTTGTCAGGAGCACCCTGCGCGTTCAGTATGGAAACAGAAGTGGCATCGCCCTGACTTTTGACTGCGATCTGGTATTTGGTTGCCTCTGTTGCTTTGCCAGAACCAGAGAACAACTTGCTGAAAAAACCGGGTTCAGAGTTCTCGGTGCCAATTGCAACGTAGCGAACGAAATACATTCCCTGCTTCCGGTCCCTGTCTTCGACTGTGAAACCTGTGCGGTCCAAGGCCAAGCCTACGCGCCTCCAGGCGCGCTCAAAGCCTTCTCCGATGAGTACCTCGGGGTAGCCATTGCGGTTGGTAACGCTGGCGTTTGACTTTGGGGCGCTGCTGGCCACAATAACCTTGGACTGCTCCTGACTCACCCCGAGCTTGACCATAAGGCGACGCAAAAACTCTGTTTCCAGTTCGGGGTCTACAGCCCGAGGTTGCCAAACAGTTCCATTTTTTTCTTCGGAGGTATAGACCTCAATCATTCCCCTATGGCTAATGTAAATCTCTGTATTGCCATTGGAGTCACGCTCGAGCCGCGTACGAAACTTGTCTCTCTCACCGGTGGAGTAGAGGGAGTCAAGCGCTTTTCCCAAAGTGGATCGAAGCAAGTCCATAGGGATCTTGGCGCGGTTTTCAGCCCAGTCCGTCTCCATAATCCCTAAATTAACCTGATCCATGGCCAGCAGAAACCCATTCTCTTGCCAAAAATCCTTCACGGGCTCCCACAGTTTCTCCGCTGAGCGGTTGACTACCAGCCATCTCTGATTGCCTGCGCGCTCAATGCGTACATCACCCAGGGCGATGGCGCCAACCGTCGACGCTGACGTAGAGTTTGGCCCGGCTTGAAGTCCGGATGCGGAAACTGCCCCGCCAACCACGGTGTACCTTGTGTCTTTAGAAAGTTGGGTGAGGTCCGGTGGAATATCCAGCGAAGGCGCCTTGGCAGTGCTGCGATAGTCAACTTTGTCGGTCTCCAGAACCGTACAGGCGGACATTGAGATGGCAACAGCCAGCAGACTCAATTTAGATAGTGAATTCACAAAAATCCTTGGTGAACGCGCGGTGCTCAAATGAGCCCCACTAAGTGCATAACGCCTTCCAGCGATTTCTGGCTAGCTTCAGACAATGGGGTAAGCGGCAGGCGCAGCGCGCCCTTACTCAACCCCATGCGCGCCACAGCCCATTTCACCGGAATTGGGTTTGACTCGATGAACAGTGTTTTGTGCAGCGGCAAAAGCTTGAACTGAATTTCCATGGCGCGTTTGACGTCGCCAGCCATGGCAGCTACACACATTTCGTGCATCAGGCGCGGGGCTATGTTGGCGGTCACGCTCACATTACCGTGACCCCCACAAAGCATTAACGCCACCGCGGTCGGGTCATCTCCCGAATAAATGGCAAAGTCTTTTGGCGCTTCTTTGATCAGCCACTGTGCACGCTCAATGTTTCCCGTGGCTTCCTTGATGCCCACAATCCCGGGTACCTCTGCCAGACGCAGAACGGTCTCATGCTGCATATCCGCTACCGAGCGCCCTGGCACGTTGTACAGAATCACTGGCAGGTCTATGGCTTCAGCAATCGCTTTGAAATGCTGAAACTGGCCTTCTTGCGTCGGTTTGTTGTAGTAGGGGACGACCTGCAGTTGGCAATCTGCGCCGACCTTCTTGGCGAAATGAGCCAGCTCAATCGCCTCTTTGGTTGAATTGGCGCCACACCCGGCCATGATGGGTACACGCCCAGCAGCCTGCTCGACCGACACACGAATGATTTCGCAATGCTCTTGCACGCTCACCGTGGGCGACTCGCCAGTTGTCCCGACTACGCCAATGCAATCGGTGCCCTCGGCGATGTGCCAGTCGATCAATTTTCTCAAAGCGGAATAGTCCACCGAGCCGTCGTCGAGCATGGGAGTAACAAGGGCGACGATGCTGCCCCGGATTGGACCGTGTGGAGAATTCATGTCTGGCTCACATCAGCAGTAGATTAAGTAAACGTGCATTTTACCTAGAGTGCATATTGAGCGTGTTTATTGGCTTCGCCACCTGAATCGCGTACAGCCGCTATTCGCTGCACAAACCTAGCAGGCGCGCTCAGATAGCCGTTTTCGTAAGCCACAACGTGCAACTCCGAGCCCAGGGAAAGCAACTCACCTTGGTTCAACAAAAAGTCGGGTCTGGCAGGGCGCCCCACAGTTTCGTTGCCCATTGCAAATGTTTCGTACAACAGAACCCCATTAGGGCCAAGACTCTGCAGAATAAGGGGAAGCAGTGGCCGCCAAAGGTAGTTGGTTACCACCACAGCGCCAAACTGTTTTGGTTCTCCGTCTGCAATGAGCGGCCAGGGTCCATTTTCGATATCGGCTTGGACCAGTGCCACTTTGCCTGCAAGGTCTTGTACTTGGCTGAGATCACGGTCTATTCCTGTGACCGAATGCCCGCGCTCCAAGAACCAGGACAGATGACGACCGGCTCCACACGCCAGGTCCAGCACGGAGGCGCCTGGTGACACAAGGTGTGACCAACGAACGATCCAGGGCGACGGAGTTCCGCGATTCAGATGTCTACCAGAGGGTGGGGTCATTGCATTACCTGAAGTTGGGCCCGCGCTCGACGCTCAGTCCGACAACCGAGAGTAGGAACTCGGTTGCGTGATCAGAAGCATGACCAAACTTGGTTGGCCATCTGAACCAGAAAGTCAGGTTGTGTGTAAAGCGTGAAAACTGCCAGAAGTACCAGCAGACAAATAGTTCCAAAGGCGACCTGAACCCGTATGGACATGGCATCAAAACGCCGAAACCGGCCTGGACCTTAGGATGGCTGCTTCCTTCACGGGCAGGTTGATCAGGCCTGCAAAAACGCCCAAGGCAATTGCGATGTACCAAACCACGTCGTAGCTTCCGGTTTTGTCGTACAAAAAGCCCCCCAGCCAGACTCCCGTGAAAGAACCGATCTGATGACTAAAGAACACAAAGCCGCTGAGCATCGAGAGATGGGCTACACCAAAAATCTGCGCCACAGTGGCGTTTGTCAGAGGTACGGTGGATAGCCAAAGAAAGCCCATCACACTGGCGAAAAGATAAACACTGATCGGCGTAAGCGGTGCGAGCAGGAACAGACCGATGGCCACTGCTCGCGCGAAGTAGATGAAGACCAGAATGTTTTTCTTTTGAATTCGCTGGCCCAAGGCGCCAGCGGCGTAAGTTCCAAATACGTTGAATAGTCCGATAAGCGCTAGCGCGTAACTGGCAACCTGAGGTGACATCCCCTTGTCCTTGAGGTAGCTTGGCATATGCACGCCAATGAACACCACCTGAAAACCACAGACGAAATAGCCTGCCATCAGCAATTGAAAGCTGGGATAGTGAAACGCTTCACCCAAGGCTTGAAGTATGGTCTGGTCCCGCTTCAAAACTCCAGAGCCGGTAAAGCCGGGTTCCCTGAGTCCCCATGCGAGAGGAATGATGAGCATGACGGTTAAGCCCAGAAGCACCAAGGCCTGCTGCCATCCGAAATGGCTGATCAGAAAACCTTCTACTGGCACCATCAAAAACTGCCCAAACGACCCTGCAGCGGCAGAAACCCCCATCGCCCAGGAGCGCTTTTCCGGACTGACGTTTCGGCCAATCACGCCATAAATCACGGCATAGGTCGTGCCAGCTTGTGCCATACCAATCAGTACCCCGCTCGACAATGAAAAAAGCAGCGGAGTGTCAGCATGCGCCATGCCTACCAGGCCCAGGGCATATAGCAGGGAGCCAGCCAGGATCACCTTGAAGGCACCAAACCGGTCGGCAGCCATGCCAGCGAAAATGCCTGAAAATCCCCACACTAAATTCTGAATGGCTATCGCGAGAGCAAATGTCTCGCGACTCCAATCGCGCGTCTGGGTCACTGGCTGCAACCAAAGTCCAAAGCCATGCCGTACACCCATCGACAGCGTGACGATTGCAGCGCCACAGACGAGCAACTGGGTCAGAGACAGGCGTGGAGTGGAAGTCTGCATGGGCTGTAATGTATCCAATTCCTTCAGTCACTCAGGTGACGCGAAGTCAAACTATATGAATACTGCAGACTACACAGCCTATGCCGTTCGCACCTTTGCGGCAGACAAGGCAATCATAGAGCGGTTGGGGTTGAGTAAGTCCTGGTACATGTACGCATATACAGTTATTTGGCCTAAGCCGCTTACAATGGCGGCCTATGGCAACCAAACCTGTTCCCGAATATTCTGAAGGCTCAATCCGGGTCCTCAAAGGCCTTGAGCCCGTCAAGCAGCGCCCGGGCATGTACACGCGTACAGACAATCCGTTGCATGTCATCCAGGAGGTGTTGGACAACGCCGCTGACGAGGCGTTGGCAGGGCATGGCAAGAAAATCAAGGTAACTCTGCATGGCGACGGCTCGGTGACGGTCGAAGACGACGGCCGTGGAATTCCCTTTGGTCTGCACCCTGAGGAAAAGGCCCCAGTCATTGAGCTGGTGTTTACGCGCCTTCATGCAGGGGGCAAGTTCGACAAGGGTAAGGGGGGAGCCTACAGTTTTTCAGGCGGATTGCATGGCGTGGGTGTCAGCGTTACCAATGCTCTGGGTAAAAGACTGGAAGCAACCAGCTACCGAGAGGGATCGGTCGCCCACATTGCATTTGAAGGTGGAGACGTTGCCCAGGCATTGAATGTACGTAAGGCCGGTGAGGGTGATCGCAAGTCCGGCACGACTGTGCGTGTCTGGCCAGATGCCAAGTACTTTGAGTCGTCCGCTTTGCCCATCGGTGAGCTAACGCATCTTCTGCGCAGCAAAGCCGTGTTGATGCCCGGTGTAAGCGTTACGCTGGTGCAGGAAAAATCCAAAGAGAGTCAAAACTGGGTTTACAAGGGTGGCTTGCGTGATTACCTGATGCAGACACTTCATGGTGACCCCGTCATTCCGCTTTTGGAGGGAGAGGGTTTTGCGGATAGCCAAAATGAAAGTTTCGCTGAAGGTGAGGGCGCTGCATGGTGCGTCGCCTTTACCGAAGATGGTCAGCCCGTGCGGGAGAGTTATGTCAATTTGATTCCTACCACTGCGGGCGGGACGCATGAAAGCGGTTTGCGTGACGGCCTTTTCACCGCGGTGAAAGGTTTCATTGAGTTGCACTCCTTGCTTCCTAAGGGTGTTAAGTTGATGCCTGAAGATGTCTTCGCCCGCGCGAGTTATGTGCTGTCGACTAAGGTGCTGGATCCCCAGTTTCAGGGGCAAATCAAGGAGCGTCTGAACTCGCGCGATGCCGTGCGGCTTGTATCTAGCTTTGTACGGCCTGCGCTGGAATTGTGGCTTAACCAGCATGTGGAGTTCGGTAAAAAGCTCGCAGAGCTGGCGATCAAAGCGGCACAGACGCGGCAAAAGGCAGGTCAGAAGGTCGAAAAACGCAAAAGTTCTGGTGTGGCGGTGCTACCCGGCAAGCTAACAGATTGCGAAAGTCGCGATATTGCGTACAACGAACTCTTCCTCGTGGAGGGTGATTCCGCTGGCGGAAGCACCAAAATGGGTCGCGATAAAGAGAATCAGGCGGTACTACCGCTGCGCGGCAAGGTTCTTAACACCTGGGAGGTAGACCGCGATCGGCTGTTCGCCAATACCGAAATTCACGACATTTCTGTGGCGATTGGAGTGGATCCGCATGGGCCCACCGACAGTCCGGACATGAGTGGTTTGCGTTACGGAAAGGTTTGCATACTCAGTGATGCCGACGTAGACGGCTCTCATATTCAGGTACTGCTGCTAACCCTGTTCTTTAGACATTTCCCCAAATTGATTGAGACAGGCCATGTTTTTGTAGCGCGGCCACCTTTGTTCAGGGTGGATGCTCCGGCGCGTGGCAAGAAACCTGCGTCCAAGGCCTATGCCCTCGATCAAGGTGAGCTCACTGCCATTTTGGACAAACTACGCAAAGAAGGTGTTCGTGAGTCAGCATGGAGCATCAGTCGCTTCAAAGGACTGGGTGAAATGAATGCTGAACAGTTGTGGGACACCACATTGAATCCGGATACCCGTCGTTTGATGCCGGTTGCTTTGGGGTCCATTGATTTCAGCGCCACGGAGGCCTTGATTACCAAGCTGATGGGCAAGGGTGAAGCCGCTGCGCGGCGTGAGCTCATGGAGCTGCATGGTGATTCAGTGGAGATAGACGTTTGATGCGCTTGTTTTTTTTGTTAGCTGCCAGCTTCTGGCTTACTTCGGCGGCTTTTGCCGATATGTGGACATACACCGATAGTCAGGGTGTCAAACATTTCGCTTCGAGTCAGATTGACCGTCGATATGTGCTACTTTTTAAAGGCATGTCCCTCACCGAAGCCTCAGGTCAAAGTTCAGCTACCGGCAGCCAAATGGCTACCACCACACCCCTGTCGCTACGCACCGTCAGTCAAATTCAGGCATCACCCGGTTACCTGGCAGTGCAGCACCATGTGCATGCCGCAGCAAAACTTCACCAGGTGGATGCTGCGTTGGTACAGGCGGTCATTGCTGCAGAATCAGGCTTCAATTCCAATGCCATCTCGCCCAAAGGCGCGGTGGGCTTGATGCAGGTGATGCCAGCAACGGCGCAGCGCTACGGTGTTGCCAATGACCGGAGCAGCTCGGTAGCCAAAAAGTTGGTTGATCCGGTAACCAATATCAACACGGGGACCCGTTATTTGCGGGATTTGCTCAATCTCTTCCCAGGGCAACTGGAGTTGGCCCTGGCTGCCTACAACGCAGGCGAAGGCGCAGTGCAAAAGGCCGGCAACCGAATTCCTGATTTCAGGGAAACCCAAAATTATGTGCAAAAGGTGATGCAACTCTACCGTGGCTTGAATCCGTACTTGCCCGCACCTTTGTGATTGATGAGCCATGACCGACCAACCCACATTTGATTTTGTTGAACCCACACCCCAGCAAGAGGGTGAGCTCAACTTGGCCAACTACGCGCAACGGGCTTATCTCGAATATGCGCTCAGCGTGGTCAAGGGGCGGGCCTTGCCAGATGCGTGCGATGGTCTCAAACCCGTTCAGCGGCGCATTCTTTATTCCATGTCGCGCATGGGTCTGGGTTTTGGCGGACCCACTGGAAATACGGGCGCCAAACCGGTAAAAAGCGCTCGCGTAGTGGGCGACGTGCTGGGCCGCTTTCACCCGCATGGCGACCAATCGGCCTATGACGCTCTGGTGCGCATGGCGCAAGATTTTTCTCAGCGCTATCCTTTGGTAGACGGGCAGGGAAATTTTGGTTCACGAGACGGCGATGGAGCTGCGGCCATGCGCTATACCGAAGCGCGCTTGTCCAAAATTACCAGTCTTTTGCTTGACGAGATCGATCTGGGTACCGTTGATTTTCAGCCCAACTACGATGGTTCCACCGAAGAACCCAGACAGCTTCCGGCACGATTACCTTTCAGCCTATTGAACGGAGCCAGCGGTATTGCAGTGGGCTTGGCAACCGAGATTCCCAGTCACAACTTGCGTGAAGTGGCAGATGCCTGTGTCGCTCTCATCAAGTCTCCTTTGCTGCCCGATGAGGAGTTGTTCACTCTGATTCCCGGTCCCGATTTTCCCGGTGGCGGGCAGATTATCAGCAGCGCTGGCGACATCACCGATGCCTACCGCTCTGGACGGGGCTCACTGAAAGTGCGTGCGCGATGGAAAATCGAGGAACTGGCCCGTGGTCAGTGGCAATTGGTGGTGACAGAGTTGCCCCCGGGGGTGAGCAGCCAGCGGGTCCTTGAAGAAATAGAGGAGTTAACCAATCCCAAGGTCAAAGCGGGCAAGAAAGCCTTGAGCCAAGACCAGACGCAACTCAAAGCCCGCATTTTGAGTGTTCTGGACGTGGTTCGTGATGAGTCCAATAAAGATGCCATGGTGCGTCTGGTGTTTGAGCCCAAAACCAGCCGCATCGAGCAGCAGGAACTCATTACCGCGCTTTTGGCCCATACCAGTCTTGAGACCTCGTCGCCGATCAATCTGACGATGGTAGGGCTGGACGGCAAGCCCGTTCAAAAGTCCTTGCGCCAGATGCTCAATGAGTGGATCAGCTTCAGGCAAACCACGATGGAACGCCGTAGCCAACATCGACTTGCCAAGGTGCTGGATCGAATTCATATTCTGGAAGGTCGCCAGCTGGTTCTGCTCAATATCGATGAAGTCATTGCCATCATCCGTCAGTCGGATGAGCCCAAAGTGGCCTTGATGGAGCGATTCAAACTTTCCGATCGGCAGGCTGAAGATATTCTCGAAATCCGTCTGCGCCAGTTGGCCCGGCTGGAAGCCATCAAGATCGAGCAAGAACTTGGCGAACTTCGTACAGAGCAGGGAAAGCTCGAGGAAATTTTGGGTAGTGCCGCAGTCCTGCGTCGTCTGATGATCAAGGAGATCGAAGCCGACGCCAAGGTGTTTTCTGACGCGCGGCGCACGCTGATACAGGCCGAGAAGAAGGCAGTCGCGGAAATCCGTGTGGTTGACGAGCCGCTCACCGTGGTCATTAGTCAGAAGGGCTGGGTGCGCACACGCACTGGCCATGGGCATGAAGCATCAAGCTTTGTATTTAAGGCGGGTGATGGTCTGTATGGCACTTTCGAGTGTCGAAGCGTAGATACGCTATTGGTATTTGGCTCCAACGGAAGGATTTACTCGGTGCCTGTGTCGCTTCTGCCGGGGGGACGCGGCGACGGACAGCCGGTCACTACGCTCATTGAACTGGAAGCAGGCACACAGCTGCTGTATTACTTTGCGGGTCCTGCCAACGCAACGCTGTTGTTGAGCAGTACCGGCGGCTACGGATTTTTGGCTTCTGTGGAAAATATGATTTCTCGCCAAAAGGCGGGCAAAACCTTTGTAACCGTCACTGAAAAGGAAACATTGTGCCGCCCATCGCTGGTTTCTGGCGCGCATGGTCGGGTAGTGGCAGCAGGTACACCATCGACTGTCGTGGCACCGGCTACCCATGTAGCTTGCGCGTCCACGGCAGGACGCATCCTGACTTTTGAAATCAGTGAACTCAAGTCGATGGCCAACGGCGGTCGAGGCTTGATGCTGATTGATCTTGAAGACAAAGATTCCCTGGCTGGTGCCGCGGCGTATGCCCGGAGTGTCCGCATCGAAGGGATCGGTCGTGGAGGTAAGGAGCGTGAGGAGACCCTGGAAATCCGTAGTTTGAATAACGCCCGAGCGGCTAGAGCCCGCAAGGGCAAAGCGGCAGATCTAGGATTCAAACCGACTGGCATTGGCAGAGTCGACTAGCAAACAAAGTATCTTTGCGCACCGTATGTCGAATTCATATCCGCAAAAGCTCCATACTTCTGCTGATTTGCACCAGTGGTTTCAAACGCCCGCAGGGCAATATCTGCTGGAATGGGAGCACGAAAAAGTCAGTGAAGCGGTAGTCGACATTTTTGGCTATCACGCGCTTCAATTGGGCGTTCCGGAATTACAGGGCTTGCTTGCCAACCGCATGC
>CAJBMJ010000331.1 GCA_903954045.1 uncultured beta proteobacterium
ACAAATCGGTACAGACCACTTACCAGAATTCAGACTACGCCAAGGTCTGGCCCAAAGGCCTGATTGAGCGCATTAACGCGACCAAGTAAGCATGCTCCGCTGGCTGCAGCGCGCTGCCAACCTGATTGGCGGCGGCTTGTTCTTGACGCTATTTATTGTCTTCCTTGTTCAGATCACTGCCCGTTTCGGCTTGAACAAGCCTTTACCGTGGACCGATGAGGCGGCTGTGATTCTTTACTTGTGGGTCATTCTGTGGGCCGCTGCTACGGTGGTGCCGGAGCGCGAGCATGTGGTGTTTGACCTGGTGTGGAACAGTGTGGGCTTGCGCACGCGAACAGCCATGCGTATTGCGGGCAACTTGCTTATTGGCGGGCTGTGCCTGGTGGCGCTGCCAGCCACTTGGGACTACGTGCACTTTATGAAGCGGGAAGGAACACCCGTTCTGGGAATTCCATTCATGTGGGTTTTCTTGCCTTTTGTAGTGCTAATGGTTTCGTTGGTCGTACGCAGTGCCTGCGCCATCTGGCAGGCCCTGAAGGGGCGCGGACTTGAGCAGGAGTTGCACCTTCAATGAGTATGGCGCTGTGGGTTCTGGTGGGCATTCTGGCTGGCGGCATGCTGTTGCGCATGCCCATTGGTTTTTCGATGCTGGCGTCTGGCATAGGCTATCTGCTGGTAAAAAAGCAGGACCTGGGGCTGGTCGCAGAGCAAGTGAGCAACGGCCTGTACAACAGTTATGTGTTGCTGGCGGTACCCCTGTTTGTATTTGCCGCCAACATCATGAACGCAGGCACGGTGAGCGAGCGCATTTTTGACTTTTGCCGCATTCTGGTGGGCCGCATGCGCGGTGGGCTGGCACAAGTGGATATTCTGGTCAGCGTGATTTTTTCGGGCATGAGCGGCAGCGCCATCGCCGATGCAGCAGGACCGGGGCTGGTAACCATTCGCCAGATGCTCAAGAAACCCGAATACACCCGCGGCTTTGCCGGTGCTGTGGTGGTGGCCAGTGCCACATTGGGCCCCATCATTCCTCCCAGCATCCCGATGGTGATTTACGCGCTGGTGTCTGGTACCTCGGTCGGTGCGCTGTTTCTGGGCGGCGTATTGCCAGGTGTGCTGATGGCATTGTTGATGATGCTGGTGGTGCACATCATTGCCGTTAAACGCAATATGCCGCGCGACGAACCCATTCCCCGTTCCGAGTGGGCCGGTTTGATTTTCCGCGGAGCACTGCCCTTGTCCATGCCCATCGTTTTGCTGGGTGGCATTTACTCTGGCGCATTCACTCCCACCGAGGCGGCGGCCGTAGCAGCGCTGCACGCCCTGATTCTGGCGGCTTTCATCTTCAAAGCGCTCACCTGGCGCAGTTTCTGGGGTGTTGTGATGGAGTCCACCCGGGGAAGTGCTGTCATCACGCTGATACTGGCTGGCTCATTTATTCTGAATTACGCCTTTACCGCAGAAGGCGTTCCGCAGGGCATGGCCCAATGGGTTGAAAGCATGCAACTCAGCCAGGTGAA
This sequence comes from uncultured beta proteobacterium, assembly GCA_903954045.1. Taxonomy (GTDB): domain Bacteria; phylum Pseudomonadota; class Gammaproteobacteria; order Burkholderiales; family Burkholderiaceae_C; genus Allorhodoferax. Next base: position 1,521 of record CAJBMJ010000331.1, read on the forward strand.
GTTTCTGCTGCTGGTCAACCTCATGTTTCTGGTGCTGGGCTGCTTTCTGGATGTCTCGGTCTTACTGCTGGTATTTGTGCCAATGTTGATACCGGCTGCCAAGTTGCTGGGCGTCGACCTGGTGCACTTTGGGGTCTTGGTGGTCCTGAACATGATGATCGGCTTGATTCATCCACCCTTTGGCATGCTGCTGTTCGTCACCAAGGCGCTAACCGGCATACCGATTGGCGAGATGATGAAGGAAGGCTGGCCGTTTTTGGTGATGCTGCTGGCCCTGCTGCTGGCAATGACCTTCTTCCCGCAGATCGTTCTGTGGTTGCCACAGACCATGGGGTACCGGACGGGGTAACTGCCATCACAAAGT
>CAJBMJ010000332.1 GCA_903954045.1 uncultured beta proteobacterium
GTGCGAACTAAGGCCAAATTACGCGAAGCTGCCAACGAGCATATGTCGATGCTGGAGAAAACCCCTGAGCGGGTTATGAGCTACTTCCAGGACCGTCGGGTTCGGTATGCCGCTTAAAACTTCACAGGGCCGGAGCAATAAGCAGGAAGTGTGGATGGGTGACCACAAGGGGACTGTGCATGCCGCCATGGTGGGCGTGGGCGCCGCGTTTGACTTTCACGCGGGTACGATCAAACGCGCGCCCATGTGGATGCGCACTCGGGGCCTGGAGTGGTTGCACCGCCTTTTCTCGGAGCCCAGGCGCCTGTGGCGTCGCTATTTGGTGACGAACACGCTGTTCGTTGGTGGTATTGCCAAGACCGGCTTCAAGGCATCTCGTTTCGACAGAGAGTAAGGTGCGGCATTGAGCGAAATCCAGAACGACCCGGTCATAGTCAAGCTGCTCGACAAGGTGCCCGCAGACATGCGCGGCAGCTTTAGCGACGCGCAGCTGCTAGCCCTCAAGATAGCGCTGGGTGGCCGAACCTGGGGCGCCCATGCGCTGGACCTGCGCTTTACCCTCAAGTGGTGGCGCTGGCAGTATTACTTTGTGCTGCTGGCCGGGCGCAACCGCCGCACGCTCACCGAGCGTGAAAAGCGCATCCAGCGCCTGAGCATGGCGCTTGTATTGGCCGCGTTTTTGCTGTTCTCCACCGCCGTGGGCATTTTGGTGCTGTACCTGCTCAAGTCTGCGCTGGGTATAGATCTGATTCCAGGCTTTTCGTTTGGGGTGTGGGGGTGGTTTCAGGAGAATGTGCTGAAGGCTTGGTAGAGCCTTTGCTTCAGGTCTGTTTACACGCGGCCCGAGATTTGCGCAGATATATGATGCAGTGGTCACCCGCAATTAGAAAGGAATGAATCCATGCCAACCATTAGCATGTTCTACGGTATCTTGGACTCAGACGAGCTGATGGCAGACTGGGCATTGGCCGTTGCAGGTGAAACCCCGTACAAAATTGACCCTCTGCGATAAGGATACTGCGATGACTCCCGATGTAATTGATGTCAAGACACAACCTAACTTTGAGCTCATGGTCACCTTTGCTGATGGAGCTCGGAAGCTGTTTTCAATGCTGCCGTACTTGCAGTACCCCGCATTTCGTCCGCTAAACGAGCCAGGCAAGTTTGCCCTTGCCCATGTTTCGAATGGAACCGTGGAGTGGACCGATGAAATCGACATTTCGCCCGACACACTTTATATCGCCGGCCAAACAGCCACATAAGCAAAAATTCTAGTTAATCACCGGCCCAAGGTTCAGCATAGAACCAGCCCCAAGACATGAAAATCGCTATCGCAGGCACTGGCCAACACCGCCCGGTCCTTCGCCATGGCGTTGGCGCTGTTGTTGAGTACGGTGTCGCTGGGAAGTAGGGCGATTTGTGCCTGTACTGTACAGGTTAGCTATTTTAGGGAGTTGACCCATGATCACAGTGACATCTATGGATGCCCAAAACCGCTTTGGACAATTGCTCGATACCGTTCAGCGCGAGCCGGTCACCATTACCCCGCATGGCCGCACGGCGGCATTCATTATTTCCCCACGCGATATGCAAGATTTGCAGAATGCGCGGCGCAAGCGCTCTGCCGCGGTGGAGGCTTGGATGCCTGGAGAAAGCAGCTACCTACAAAGACCACCTGCTGCTGTTGTCTGCACACCAGTGGAACCACGCACCAACCTTCAGGCTCACAGCATGGTTGCCCTGGGGCCCAACCTTGGGGTGCCGCATACGGTCTCGAGGAAATAGCCTACCGCCAGGGCTGGATCGACGCAGAGCAATAGCGGGCAGCGGCTCGTGGGCATTTTGGTGCAATTCCCACGGCCCCACCCACCAGCAGCGAGCGGTCGCCGGCAGGGTGCTTGGGTTTAGGGTGGGAGGGGGGCACCGCGTCGCCCCAATCCTTCGGCGATGAATGCCAATAACAAAGCATTAAGCGACACACCCTCAGTTTTAGCTCTTGCGGTTAGTTGAAGGTGCATGGAGCGGGGCAACCGCGCCAGGACTTTGCCGGATGCGGATGCGGGCGTGAAGTCTTGCGCATTGAATGCGGGCGCTGGCACTTCCTGTCCCATGTCCACCAAGGCGCTCACAGTGGAGTCAAAGGCCTCGCGACCATCGGCAATGGCTTCCAGTTCAGTGGCTCCGTCTGCCATCACTCCTGGAATGTCGGGCATGGTGAACAAGAATCCGCCCCCGTCCACCTCAGCAATAGGGCTGACGATGTGGCTGTAGGCCTCAAACGCGAAGGTGGGCTTTACCTTTGAAATGGTCTTTACTGTCATGAATTACTCCTGAATCTGGTCGATCAGTGCGACAAAATGCTTGATATAAATGGCCTTGATAGGCCGGTGAGCAGGCACAGACAACGGGTCTTTCACTGTTGGATGCGAAAAAACGTGATGACTGCCTCCTGTGCTGCGCACCTCCAAACGATAAATGATATCGCCTGCAATATCATATTACAAGACCAATCAGAGTCACTCCGCATTTTTCCTCTACGGATGGCCGAACAATTGGGATTGAGCTCGCGGTCAGTGGAAAAGCAATCACCTGCAAGGCATAGGCCCAGCCCAGGGCGGCTATTGGAAAGTGCTCCCAAATAGATAGCTGCCAGCGCACGTTCTATAAGCGTCAGAGGCCTGGTACATTCGCACGCCACGTCTCTTTCGGTACATGAACAAGGTATACATCGAGCAGTTTTTTGACACGGGCAAACTGATGCTAAGTTCATTCCAGAAATTTTCAGCACATTGCTGATGCAATGAGGAATGACGACAACGAGGGGGAAACGTCATTAGTGTCCGTGGCAAGAACGGGTGTGTCGTAACCGCTTCGCAGCATGGAACGAATGCTTACGTACTGTGTACCAGTTTGCGTGAAGACCTGGCGTTGATGAATGCTTTTGAAGCAGACGGGTATTTCATTCGGCAAAATATTGAAAATTTACCGGATGAAGTTTTTCCAGAAATCACACCGGAGTCGGCCAAAAATTTCGCTCATCGTGTTGCCAGTCAGGCGGCACTCGCAGTAGTGGGACCGGATGTGTACTTTTCCAAGCGCAAGCGTTTTGAAGAACAGCAGGAATATCGATTCATCTGGAACGTCACACATGAGGTTGCCGACACCGTAGAAATATATTGCCCAGATGCAAGGCAGTATTGCGAGTGGAAAAACGACTGGATGCTCACAAATAGATAGCTGCTAACGCATTCTCCACGGGCACTAGCAATCAATTCGACAATGAATATCTCAACCCGTCAAACCCTCAGACGTGCGAAAGCTCTTGTCGTATGGTTTCACGCACCACTTCAGCCAAAGTTTGCCCTTGGGCAAATTGGCGCAGCGCGTCATTGATCAGCGTTTGGTAGTTGCCGCCAGTCATTTCGGCTCTGGCTTTAAAGACTGCCAGTGTGGCCGTGTCCACCCGCATGGTGATGCGCGATTTGCCTCCGTGCTGTGCCTGCAGTCGCGCCAAGGCTGGTACCTCTGCCACCGGTTTGGCATCGGTGAAGTCCGTGTCGGCGTATTGTGTAAAGAGTGGATCAGAATTGTTGCTCATAGCGTTTACGTTGCGGTTGGTTGGCCTTCAGTATCCGGCCCTTGCCACCCATCCCCATGCAATATGAATAGTTTTTGAAGAGGTATTTGCCGAGGTGCTTTGAGACCCAGCTGCGACAGTGCACAATTCCAGTTGACTGGAACTATACAAAAGAGGGCAGAGCAGATGAAGCTCCATTCCATTACATTAAAAAATTACAGGCTTTTCCCGGAGTTTGAATGCAGCTTACACCCTGACCTTACGGTGTTTGTGGCCGACAACGGAGGGGGGAAAACTAGCATTCTGGATGCTGTGCGCGTTGTGTTTGACACATATCTAGGTGCGTTTCCCACGGGTAGAGGCAAGGGCATCAAGTTGACAGACGTGCGACAGGTTAAGGCGAAGGGCGAATTCTTTCAGATGGAGCCGGCCTTTCCGGTTGAAGTTCATGCCACAGGCCAATTGTTCGAAAGTGCAGAGCCCATTACGTGGGCTCGCACCTTGAACACCGCAAAATCTGCGACGACGGTTAAAGATGCCCGCGCCCTGGCGGCATTTGGGACCCAATTGTTGCGAACAGAAAGCGGTGGCTTGGGCACTGCGAATTGGCCCCTGCTGGCCTACTACGGTACCGGGCGCTTGTGGCACCAAAAAAAATTGACAAGTGGCAAGGTGTTTGCGGCAGGTTTTCATACCCGCTCGGCGGCCTATATTGATTGCATGGAGCCAGCATCGAGCTACAAAGCCTTTGTTGACTGGTTTGGTTATGCCTATCGGTCTATTACACAAGCCAAAATTCTGTTTATGGAGGCCAATCCTTTGGCCACCCCCCAAGAGGTGAATGCACAGGAAAGTGGTTACTCACCTTTGGTGGCGGGTATTCAAGAGGCAGTAGACATTATGTTAAAGCCCTCAGGATGGGGGCAGCTTTGGTATTCAGAAACCGAACAAGACATTACAGCCGTGCACGCCGAACTGGGACGGTTGGCCGTGGGGCAACTCAGTGACGGTATTCGCAATAGCATTGCATTGGTGGCTGATATTGCCTATAGGGCCGTGCAGTTGAACCCGCACCTTGGTGCGCGTGCTGTGAAAGAGACAACAGGGGTCGTGCTTATTGATGAGGTTGATATGCATTTGCACCCGTCTTGGCAGCAGGTGGTGCTGGCAAACCTGCGAGAGGCTTTCCCGCGTATTCAATTTATCGTAACCACCCACAGCCCACAGGTGCTAAGTACGGTCAGGTCGGAGAACATTCGAATCGTAAAGCTTACTGATTCTGGTTATGTGGCAGCCATACCGGACTTCAGTCCTTTGGCACACGAATCTGGCGATGCGCTGGCCAAGGTTATGGGCACCCACAAACAGCCCCCTCTGCCGATTCTGGAAATCGTTCGTGAATTTGAACAAATGGTTCGCGCAAACATGGAAAACAGCGTGGGTGCGAAAGGATTGCGCCAGCAGCTTGATGACGCGGGTTACCAAATCCACGAGAGTGACTTGGCAACCTGGCGTTTCCTCGCTTCACGTAGGTTGGCAAGGGAAGCTTAAATATGGTCGAGTTGCAGCATCGCGCGATTCCAACACCGGCTCTCACGCAATACATCACCACTTATCCAGGCATTGGCGTTCATGATTTTGACAGCCGCACATTTCAGCCGATCAAAGCCGTAGTGAAAGCGGATTTGAATGCCGATCAAGGCGGCTTGTGTGTCTACTGCGAAAGCCATCTCGCAGAAGGTGCCGGGCAAGTTGAGCACATCAAGCCAAAAGGCGGGCCGAATGCGCATCCATATCTTTGTTTTACATATACCAATTACGCGCACAGTTGCATCAACAACAAGACTTGTGGACAAAGCAAGGGAGGTCGTCTGTTGCCCATAGAGCCGGGGCCTGGCTGCAACACAGAGTGGGGACTTTCCACAGATGGGAGTATTCAGCCAGTCTCAGGCTTAACGGCTACCCGTAGGCATGTTGTAGTGCAGACACGCGACATGCTGGGGCTGAATCGGGATGCTAACCTGGTCAGCGATAGACAGAAATGGCTATCAAACGTCATAAAAATTCTTGAACAGTCGCCCGCCGATTTGCCGAGTTTCTTGCAAACCGCACCTTATCGATTCATGCTGGCTGCGACTGTATGAAGGGGGCATTCATGGGTGATGATCGCAATTTGCTCTTAAATAAGTAGCAGTCCGTGCACGTTCTATAAGCGTCAAAGGCCATTTTCAATCACAAACCGCAAAGGCATCATCCTCGCCGGGGGCTCTGGCACCCGGCTGCACCCGGCTGCACCAGGCTGCACCCGGCCACCCTGGCCCTGAGCAAGCAATTGCTGCCCATCTACGACAAGCCCATGGTCTATTACCCCTTGAGCACGCTGATGACACCCCGCGCTTTCAGCAGCTGCTGGGTGACGGCAGCCAGTGGGGGCTCAACCTGCAATACGCAGTGCAGCCCAGCCCCGACGGCCTGGCGCAGGCCTTCATCATTTGCGACCAGTTCATTGGCAATTCGCCCAGCGCCCTGGGTCAAACAGCATGCCTTGCTCAAGAAGCATGGGTACAAGGTGAGCGTGAGTGTGGAGTAGCATTGCTTAATGCCCAAGTTGTACGAATATTTTGGACTCATCGTCATGTTCTATTCCAATGAACATGAACCGGTGCACGTCCATGGCAAGTTCCAAGGACGCGAATCGCGAGCTGAAATCATCCTGCTCGATGGCGTAGTACATGAGATTCTGTATACAGGGGTTGCTGGCAAGGCGCCTCTGGATAACAATGAGAAGCGCTACTTTCAAGAAATAGTCACGGTGAAGGCGGATGAAATTGTCGCTAAATGGATTGATTTTTTTGTGCTTCACAAGTCTGTATCACCAGAACTCATCACCAAGAGGCTGAAATGAGCAACGCCAACATCAACATAGTTTCTGCAACGAAAGTGGGGGACTATTCGCTCAGAATTGTGTTTGACGATGAAATTGTTCAAACAGTGGACTTCGGTCCATTTTTGAAGCGATCTCGCCACCCCGACGTTCGGGCCTTCCTTCAGCCAGAGCGCTTTGCAAATTTTCACATCGCTTACGGCGAATTGGTCTGGGGTCAATATGACCTTTGCTTTCCGGTGATAGATCTCTATCGCAACTGCATCGAGCACCTAGACACCATGGCGCAGGCCGCATAAGTCGATATCCACCAAGGCCCAAGGTTCAGCATAGAACCAGCCCAAGCAAGCAAACAAGTAAGCAAGGGAGTTTCTGTCACATGAAAATCGCCATCGCAGGCACCGGCTACCTTGATTCGCACCTGATTCCGGGCTTTTCGTTTGGCGTGTGGGGGTGGTTTCAGGAAAATGTGCTGAAGGCTTTGTAGGGCTATCGGCGGGCGGCATGATCATGCCACTGACAATTCCACTTTGTGACCGGCACGCGCTGCCAGGGTGATGAGCATGTCCAGGCTGAACTTGTCCCACTTGCCCCGCACCAGGTCACTGACGCGTGATTGCGCTATGCCAAACCGCTCTGCCGCTTGAGCCTGAGTCCAGCCCTCGGTCTGGACCAGCACACGTAGTCGGCCCATGAGGTCGGCACGCAGCCCCATGACCGCAGCTTCACCAGGGTCAAATCCAAGGTCGGTAAATACATTCCCGCTAGACGGTGTAACAACAGCATCAGGATCAGGATCAGTAGAAGTCTTCTTGCGCATCGCTTAATCTCCAATCAATTTGTAACGTTTGGCCGCCAGTTCAATATCAGCCTGGGCGGTCCTTTGAGTGGTTTTGTGAAAGCAATGCAAAACATAGACCGCCTCGACATGCTTTGCCACATAGATCACGCGCCACTGACCGCCTACCTTGATTCGCACCTCATAGGCTCCAGCGCCAACCGTGGGCATGGGCTTGAAATCACTTGGCATCGCACCGACCTGTACTTGCCACAACTCAAACCCCGCCGTCCGCCTAGCAGCTTCGGGGAAATCCGCAAGATCGGCCAAACTACTGCCGATGAACTTGAGTTCTTTCATCCAAGAATTATATATATACTTTGATAATAAATGTTGATGCGGAGAAAGACCTCAAAGCATGCGGGTAGGTGATGAACGCCATGAAGATCGCGATTGTCGGATGTGTCTTGAGAAACACCGTTTTGCTAGTGCGGCAGTATTTTGGTGCTGTATCTGGTCAAGTCCGCGCTGGGCATAGATCTGATACCGGGGTTTTCGTTTGGCGTGTGGGGGTGGTTTCAGCAGAATGTGCTTAAGGCTTTGTAATGCCTTTGCTGCAGGTCTGTTTACACGCTGCCCGAGATTTGCGCAGATATATGATGCAGTGGACACCCGCAATTAGAAAGGAATGAATCCATGCAAGTTGCCATAGACCTCCCAAATGATTTTGTTGCGTTTCACGCTGCACCTGCGCTGCGCCAGGAGATCACCACGTCATACGCGCTGTGGCTTTTCCAGCGTGAGCGAGTCACATTGGCGAAAGCAGCGGAGCTGGCGGGCATGGATTTGTATGACTTTATGGGGGTCTGCAAGGCAAACCATGTGCCTGTCATAGACATGAGCCGCGATGAGTTGGCGGCAGAGCTCGGCGGGTTAAACGCACCATGATTCTGATAAGCGGTGTTTAACGAGGTGGTCATTGCCAACAAGCCGCAGGCGGGCAATTTGCAATCCTATTTGCAAGCCAAGGTGCGGTCTATTTGCTCAATGACGATAAGCGTGGCCGCAGGGTTGCAAATATCAATAACATTAAAACCATAGGCTCGCTTGGCGTGTTGTTGCAGGCAAAACGCATGGGGTTTATCTTTGCCGTAGCGCCGCTGCTGGAGCAAATCGCAGCAAGTCAGGTGTTCATTGGCGCGGAACTGATACGAGCGGTTCTTGACTTGGCGAATGAGTAATGAGCGATAGCTGCCAGAGACGTTGCCTTTCAGGAGTTGACTTTGGACTGGGGTTAGCGACCGTGGAAATCGCTACCTGCTCAAGTCTGCGCTGGGCATAGATCTTTCGTTTGGGGTGTGGTGGTGGTTTCAGCAATATGTGCTGAGCGCTTTGCAGCGTATCGGTCCAATACAAGTGTTTGCCAATTTTTGCCAACACGTCTTAAAATGGCGCTATGAGCACAATGAACCTAGAAACGGCAGTTCACTACCCGCAATAGCCCTCTGACCAAGCACGGGCGCGGGTTTGCGCGGATTTGGCACACTCACCCAATGGGTGAACACAAACGTAGGCCAATGGGAGCCCTTGCCAAGCTCAAAGAAGGAAC
>CAJBMJ010000333.1 GCA_903954045.1 uncultured beta proteobacterium
AGCGAAAGAGATAGATCAGTCTCTTTCAATCGGAGCCGCCGCGCTATCGGGATTCCGCAATCCTTGCATGCCCCCTTGTTTTATGTGGTGCCGGTTTGGCGTCGCAGGGTGTTGGAGGGGAGTTCGTCGAAGCAATCTTTGTAGGCCCGAGAAAACTCGCCAAAGTGCCAGAAGCCCCAGTTAAGTGCCTCTGCTGTGACCGTGGTGGAGCCAGGGCGTGCCTGCAGCAAGGCATGGTGTACCCGGTGCAGCCGTATGCGCGTCAGGTAAGCCGTGGGGCTCAATGCCATCACCGCTCGAAACGCGTACTCCAGCGTGCGTTCACTCACACCGGCTGCGCTACACAGGTCGGTCACATACAGGCGCTCGTCGGCATGGGCCAGCGCATAGCGTTCGGCAGCGCGGACGATGTCGCTTTGCAGCTGCAGGGTACGCTCGCGCCGCTCGGGCTCCAGTTTGCGTGTGCCCGACAGGGTGCTTAGCAGCCTGTCCACCAGATCCGCTTGTGCAGCCACGCGTTGTTCTTTGGAGCTGTTGAAGATGTCCGGGTTTTCGGTGGCCATATCCACCAGCCGTTTGCCCCAGCGAAAAAGGCTACCGGCGTCCTCCACTCCCACATTCCGCACGTCGATCTCGCGGGGCAACTGGAAGTTGTCTGTCAATTCGCGTACTTTTAAATGCGCGCTGACGTCTTCAGGGCGCATAAGGAAACCAATGCTCTCGTAGCCCGGGTCACTCACGAGGGTGACGCTGGTAGAAGCGGGCACGACCAGCATCATGTCATGCCGCACCGGCAAGCCATTCACGGTGCCAGTGGCCTCTGGGCCAAACGAAAGGTAGGCGATAAGGTCGCCCGGCAAACTGGGGCGCGAGCGCAGACGCAGGTTGGTGTAGTGATAAACCACAATGCAGCCTTCTAGGCGTATTACGACCTGCCGGCCTTTGAGCGGCTTGGACTGCAAACGAACCACGTCCTGATCAATCACATGAAAGCCAGCCTGGGCCATCGACTGGTTGTCGATATCCCGAATTTCTACAGCAGGGGGGGGCACGGATGTGGCAGCTTTGAGCATGGCGCGACTATGCGTAGGTTTGGCAGCCGCGTCCAGTACTTTGGAGGAAACACAACGCAAGTGCGCACGGTTCGTGCGCAGGGTGGGTGTTTCCGTGATTTCTTGGATACAGGCAGCAGTGTTCAATTTCATCGCGGCAACTTCTCATAGTTAGGTCGTCAGGCTGGAATTTTCAATTTGTTGGGGGAGTCAATTGGCTTTAAGTTCGCAAAATTGAAGTGTCCTGCTGGTCACGGCTTTGGAACTATCGGAATTCCGAAAATCTAGGGTTTGCACCTAGTGCATGGTCGGTGCGTCAGCGAGGCGCTCAGCTTTCCAACCACCGCAATATCCGGTCAAAGTTAGAAATGTTCTTCAGAGATCGTCTTCGCTAATGTCAACACCTAGTCAATCCCCGAAATAGGTTTCGGTGAAATCATCGCCATAAAGCGGCCTCCGATACGTACGCGTCAACGAGCGGTATAGATGAGGCAGTTAGTTAAAAAACACGGATTCACCATCACAAAATCCGATTCAGATTTTTCAGTCGAACCAGGTGCCAACCCATCATCAGCGATTGAGCAACTAAACGACGACGATTGCCTGAGACATCAGCGCCGTTATCACGAGCACGGGACGATTCAAACATCACACCGATTCAAGCCTCAACGAACGTCGTTGTTTAATTGTCGTTATCGAGCTCATTCAGCGCAATGAGCCCGCCGTTTTGACGTCGATGCCTGCCCCGTTATTCGCCCACTGACTAGGAATTCTCGCGGTCAGTGCCGCAACTGAATTTTGTAGCTGCCTGCAAATTCATATTTCAAGCGTAACCGCGGTTTTGGTTGCAATCGAACTCAAATTTTGCCAATGTGATTCCAAGGAGCCCCCCATGGAATTCACGTATCTCGAAGTTCATCTTTTTTTCGTTAAACATGCGCACTTATACATTGCCCCAAGGGCAACGTTCAGTGGGGGCGTTGCCCCCCGTGCTAATTCTGGCGAATTCCACGGCTCCCCATGTCATCCGAGGGCGGATGACTTCATTCAAACAACCGCGTTATTGGTCGAGGTCGCCCATAACGCCAAGTCGAATCACACAGGGAGACAGTAGCATGGCCATTTTTCATTTGACAGTAAAGACGCACGGATTCGGCAATGACCCCAAGCTGAATGCTTTGCGCTCATACGCCTACCGTTCAGGGACAAAGATAGTTGACCCCGTCACGGGCAGCATCTACAACTACACGTCAAAACAATCGGAAGTTGTATTGACTGAGACCATCACACCGAGTGAGTTCATTCCCGATTGGATGAAGGATGGCGCCCGACTGTGGCGATCCGTCCAGACCTTTGAGGAAGAGGGTGGCAGGGCGGACGCACAAATTTTTCGCGAGCTAGAAATGTCCTTACCCATCGAGCTGGGGATCGATGCATACACGACCATCATTCGCCGGTTCATTCGAGAGCAGCTCACATCAAAATCCATCATATGTAGTTTCAGCGTGCATCTAAAACCGGGAAATCCGCACGTCCACATGATGACGACCTTGCGCGACATCGAAGGCGGAATGTTCCTCAACAAGAATCGGGACTGGAACAAAGTTTCATTTGTCCACGAACTTCGGGAATCGTGGAGTCGGCACGTCAACGATGCCTTGGAAGCGGCAGGCCTTGATCAGCGTATTACCCACAAGTCATTCGCCGACTTGGGCATTGAACGTGAAGCGTCCGTCCACGTTGGCCCCGTCCACCTTGGAAAACGCAATGAAGCGTACAAGGCCAAGCGGGAGGCCCGCAAACAACACAATGACCGTGCACGCGTCATCAACACCCAGCGCGGCAAGCGCCGTCGTCACCACGCACGGTCCTACCTCACCGCCGGAGCCTGTGCCGCAAAGCTGGGGGCCTCACTGCGGAATCATTCTGATGCGCCGCTATCCATTCCATCGCCGCAACTACCGTCACCGTCAGCAACTTTGTCACCGGCAGACCACGCGGCATACGACGCCATGCATGCGGCATTGCCCGACGCAGATCGGATTTACCTCGAACTGGGGCGGGTCAAACGTGGTTTGGGCCGTGAGTGGAATTGGTCCAGCTTTCTCGC
>CAJBMJ010000334.1 GCA_903954045.1 uncultured beta proteobacterium
GCCACGTTGTCGCGGCGGGTGTAGTCGATCAGATCTTCGGCTTTGACCACCTCTCGGGCCACAAAGTCCAGGCTGCCAATCTGGTCTGCCAGTCCCATTTCGATGGCCTGCTGACCGGTCCAGAACAAGCCACTGAAGGTTTCAGGGGTTTCCTTGAGCCGTTCACCGCGGCCTTTTTTGACGACCGCAATGAACTGCTGGTGAATCTCATTGAGCATGGTCTGGGCGAAAACGCGCTGCTTTTCAGTCTGCGGACTGAAAGGATCCAGGAAACCCTTATTCTCACCAGCAGTCATCAAGCGGCGCTCTACCCCAAGCTTGTCCATCAAACCCGTAAAGCCAAAGCCGTCCATCAACACACCGATGCTGCCGACGATGCTGGCCTTGTCTACAAATATTTTGTCGGCACCCGCCGCAATGTAATAGGCCGCAGATGCGCAACTTTCTTCTACCACGGCGTAAACCGGTTTGTTGTGCTTGGCCTTGAGCCGGATGACCTCATCGTTGATGATCCCTGCTTGGACGGGACTGCCGCCGGGCGAGTTGATGAGCAACACCACGGCCTGAGCGCCCTGGTCTTCAAACGCGCCGCGCATGGCCGCCACGATCAACTCCGCGCTAGCTTCGGAACCCGAAGCAATTTCACCCTTGATCTCCACCACCGCCGTGTGCGGATTGCTGACATTGGTAGTTGTCGTGCCCTGTTCCATACCAAACCACACCACGACAGCGATCAACAACAGCCAGGCAATGCGGATGCCATTGCGCCAGCGTCTGGCGGCACGCTGCTCGGCAATGCTGGCCAGAGCCAGTTGCTCCAGCAAACCACGCTCCCAGCCAGATGACTTTTCTGTCGCGGATTTGACGTCGTTTCTAATGGCTTCCTGGGTAAAGTCGACAGGACTGCCAGGTGTTTGGGGCTCATTCATTTCAAAAATCCACGGGTTTTATGTTGTGGGCAGTATGCCAGTGCACCAGTCCGTCAGCCTCGGTCAGGACAATTTTGATCAGACCGCCCCGACAAGGTCCGCCCCGACAGCGCCCAGTTTGGGGGCTGTACATTGCGCCGTGCGTAGCGCAAATGAGCCAATGACCGGTCAGGTCAAAGAACTGATTGGGCTGGTAATCCATTTCCATTGGAACATGGGAGCAGCGGTTCAGGTAGGCGTGCGCTTCGTCTGCGTACCGTATCGCAAATGCCGTACACGATTGACCACAATACATAACATCAAAGGGCACCGCTTCACCGGCGTTGACCAGCGCAGAAGACTGGCAAAGTGCAATGGCCTGAGAAAAAAATGATTCGTTACCCATGGCGGTGCTAGTTCAACCGTTCACTTGCAACCAAGTGCGTAAATCTGCCACCGAGTGTGCAATAAACCTGGGGTTTAGAGCCTCGAACGCACTAGGTTCGTGCGCTCCGTAACTCACTCCCACACTGGCACAACCCGCATTCAAGGCCAGTTGCAGGTCGTGGGTGGTGTCACCCACCATCAAGGTGCGCTTAGGGGTAGCGCCCAACTCGGTCATCAACTCGTGCAGCATGCGCGGATGCGGTTTTCCTGCGGTTTCATCGGCTGTGCGGGTGGCATCAAACAGCCCCCGGAGTTCTACCGCTTGCAATGCCTCGTTGAGTCCACGGCGACTTTTGCCGGTAGCCACAGCGAGTAAATAGTGACGCGAGCGAAGCTCAGCCAGCAAGTCCAGCACACCTGAAAACAGACTGATGTCGTTTTGGTGGCGCATGTAATGCAGCTTATAGCGCTCACCAAGCTCAGGGTATCTTTCCTTTGGAACATCGGGGGCCGCATGGGCCAGAGCTTGCATCAGTCCCAGCCCGATCACGTAGGCCGCATCCTGATCACTGGGCACGGTGCCACCCACGTCTGCCACCGCAAGCTGAATACTGCGAGTGATGATGGCAGTGGAATCAAACAAGGTGCCGTCCCAATCAAAGGCAATCAGGTCGAACTGGCGGGTTTCGGTGGCAGGGGTGCTCATGGCTGGGTGTTGGGTTTTTCTATATCGGTGGGTGTGCCGGGAAGCGCCTGCACAAGAAATCGGGATAAATCCTGGGGAAGATGAGCCCGCAATTCCATTCGTTCGCCGGTGACAGGATGATTGCACTGGAACTGCCAGGCATGCAGAAACATGCGCTTGAGCTGCCCAGGCCCCGTGCTGCGCGCCAGGGTCTTATTGGCCTCAAAGTCACCATACTTGTCGTCGCCCAGAATGGGATGACCTTCAGAAGCTAGGTGCACACGGATCTGGTGGGTGCGCCCGGTTTTGATGGTGACTTCCAGTAAAGAAACCTGTTTGGACGCCTCACGCACCTTGACCAGCGTCAAGGATGGCATGCCGTCCGGGTCATCTTTGGACACCACCTTGACCCGGCGTTCACCTTCTACACCGCCCTTGCCGCCTTTTCCGGGCAGCAGGTATTTATGCAGTGGTTTGTCCAACACCTTCTTATTCGTGGGCCAACTTCCCTGCACCATGGCTAGGTAGGTTTTGCCCGTTTCACGTTCACGAAACTGGTCCTGCAGATTCTTCAGGGCGCTGCGTTTTTTCGCAATCAGCAGGATTCCTGAGGTTTCCCGGTCCAATCGGTGCACAAGTTCGAGAAATTTGGCCTGGGGGCGCGCCATACGCAATTGCTCAATCACCCCAAAACTGACGCCCGAGCCGCCGTGTACGGCGACCCCGGCAGGCTTGTTGATGGCCAGGAAACTGTCGTCTTCAAAAAGAATGGGGAAATCTTTGGCAGGCACACCATGAGATGCTTGTGCCGCCATGGCCTGGGACTTTTGCTCAGCGCGCTCCGACACCCGCACCGGCGGCAACCTCACAATATCCCCTGTGTTCACTCGGGTTTCTGCACTGGCCCGGCCCTTGTTGATGCGCACCTCCCCACTTCGGATGATGCGGTACACATGGGTCTTGGGCACTCCCTTCAGATGGCGCATCAAATAGTTATCCAGACGCTGTCCGGCCGAGTCCGCATCGACCTCCACCGTCTGGACCTGGACTTGAACTGGCGGACTGCCGGGAGAAAGTTTGGCCCCTATAATGTGTTTCACTAGCGACGCGCTGTAAGTGGTTGATTTGTCTGGAGTTTAGTCCACACGCCATACACAGACGCGCTGGAAGGTCGATGCCGCCGTGTTGGTACACGGTCAAACCGACGATTTGAAACACTGAACCGGAATACCCAAAGTTTGCAGACCCCCAATGTCTGTGAACGGAATGAAGCAAGATGTTTGTGTTGTGGAGCCTGATCAACTTATGCCTGCGGTGCGTTCTCGTGCCGCTTTTGGACATGAATCGGCCTCCAGCCCCCGTACTTCGGGCGCAACCAGCTATTTATTTAATAGCAAACGCACAAACGCATCCCCTTGCTCCCCTCCACGCGCCCACGCTTCGACGCCTCGTTTGAGTCGAAGTTCTCCGGCAATTCCTCCTCGTTTCAGCTCGTCAGTCCAGGTGTCAGAAGCCCAATTGGGCATGTACTTACTGATGAAGGATGCAATCCATGAAACGGATGCTGATTAACGCCACCCAGGCTGAAGAACGCCGCTTGGCTATCGTCGATGGACAAAAACTCCTCGACTATGAAATCGAAATCGAAGGACGCGAACAGCGCAAGGGCAACATCTACAAGGCAGTGGTCACCCGCGTCGAGCCTTCGCTGGAAGCCTGTTTTGTCGACTACGGTGAAGACCGCCACGGTTTCCTGCCATTCAAGGAAATCTCCCGCATGTACTTCAAAGAAGGCGTGTCGGCCAGTCAGGCGCGGATTCAAGACGCCATCAAGGAAGGCCAGGAACTGCTGGTTCAGGTAGAGAAAGAAGAGCGGGGCAACAAGGGGGCTGCGCTCACCACTTTTGTCTCGCTGGCTGGGCGTTACGTCGTTTTGATGCCCAACAACCCCCGTGGCGGTGGCGTGAGCCGTCGCATCGAGGGTGAAGACCGCGCCGAACTCAAAGAAAACATGGACCAGTTGGAATACCCCAATGGTATGTCCATCATCGCGCGCACCGCCGGTATCGGCCGCAGCGCTCCTGAGTTGCAATGGGACCTGAATTACCTGCTCAAACTGTGGACCGCGATTGACGGCGCAGCCAAGGGTGGCAAGGGCGCGTTCCTGATTTACCAGGAATCCAGCCTGGTGATTCGTGCGATTCGCGACTACTTCAACCATGACATCGGCGACATCCTGATCGACACCGACGATGTGTACGAGCAAGCCCAGCAGTTCATGGCCCACGTGATGCCCGAGCACGCTGCGCGTGTGAAGCGCTACCGCGACGATGCACCGCTGTTCAGCCGCTTCCAGATCGAACACCAGATCGAATCGGCTTACGCCCGCACGGTGCAACTGCCGTCCGGCGGCGCCATCGTGATCGACCACACCGAAGCCCTGGTTTCGGTGGACGTGAACTCGGCCCGCGCCATCAAGGGTGGTGACATTGAAGAGACCGCCACCCGAACCAACCTGGAAGCCGCCGACGAAGTAGCCCGTCAGATGCGTTTGCGCGACCTGGGTGGCCTGATCGTGATCGACTTTATCGACATGGAAGAGTCGCGCAACCGCCGCGAAGTGGAAAACCGTTTGCGCGATGCGCTGCGCCAGGACCGTGCCCGTGTGCAATTTGGCACAATCAGCAAATTCGGCCTGATGGAAATGAGCCGCCAGCGCCTGCGCCCCGCCCTCTCCGAGGGAGCGTCCATCCCCTGCCCGCGTTGCGGTGGCTCTGGCCATATCCGTGACACGGAAAGCTCGGCGCTGCAGATTCTGCGGATCATTCAGGAAGAGTCACTGAAAGACAACACTGCCTCTGTGCTGTGCCAGGTGCCGGTCGATGTCGCTTCGTTCCTGTTGAATGAAAAACGTACCGAAATCGCCAAAATCGAACTCAAGCAGCGCATCAATGTGCTGATGGTGCCCAACAAGACACTGGAAACACCCAACTACAAGCTGGAGCGCCTCAAGCACGACGACCCGCGCCTGGACCACATCGAAGCCAGCTACAAAATGGCTGACGAGATTGAAGACCCCACCGGTGTGACGCGCCGCTCGCAGGAACCCACCAACAAGCAAACGCCCATCATCAAGGGTGTGTTGCCAGACGCACCAGCACCGATTGCGCAGCCGAAGCCCGAACCGGTCAAGCACGTGGCCCAAGCGCCCAAAGCTGCCCCTGCGGCGGTTCAACCGGCCGAAAGCGGCGGCTTCTTTGGCTGGTTCAAGAGTCTGTTTGGTGGAGCACCCGCTGCACCCACACCTGTAGCAGCACCCGCTGTCAAACCCGACGAGAAAGCTGAAGGCCGCCAAGGTCGCGACGGTCAGCGAAATGGTGCACGCGGCGATGGCCGTGGCCCCCGCGGCGACGGCCGATCCGAGGGACGTGGAGACAGTCGTGGCGGACGCGGTGGCCGTGGTGGTCGCGGTGGCGAGCGCCAAGCGGGGGCGCAGCGCGATCGTTTTGACGCAGAAGGCAAACCACAAACTGCCGAAGTGAACATGGCCAGTGCGGAAACAGGCCGCGCCCCGCAAGAAGGAGCCCGCCAGGACCAACGCCCTGAGCGCGCGCCGCGTGGTGAACGCAACGACCGTGGCCCACGCCAGGGACGTGGGGGCGAGCGCAGTGAAAACAGCGAACGCACCGCTGAACCCCGCGCAGAA
>CAJBMJ010000335.1 GCA_903954045.1 uncultured beta proteobacterium
GACCAGCAAGGTCGCGCCCACTGCCTCCAGAATAAGAAACGATGCCGCACCAAAAGCGGTATTGGCCACCCGCCACTCGGACCACTTGCGAAAGCGCTGCGGTGTAAACCGCAGGGCGTAGTCTTCCATGGTTTCGCTGGCTACCCAGGTGTTGTAGTCCCGCCGAATTTTGATCACCCTTTGCGGAGCAGAGGACGAGGGTGGGGGTGGAAGGTCGGTAGACACGAGCGCAAGTTGCAGATTCCATGCCACTGAGGTTTCTCAACAGGGCACGGGCTTTGCTTATGAGTGGACACTATGGAACTTACCCCCCGAGAAAAAGACAAGCTGCTCATCTTCACTGCCGCCCTTCTGGCCGAACGGCGCAAGGCTCGCGGACTCAAGCTCAACTACCCCGAATCGATTGCCCTGATCAGCGCGGCGGTGATGGAAGGCGCACGCGACGGTAAAACCGTGGCCCAACTCATGAGCGAAGGCCGCAACGTGCTCACACGTGCCGATGTGATGGAGGGCATTGCCGAAATGATTCCAGACATTCAGGTGGAAGCCACCTTCCCCGACGGAACGAAGTTAGTGACCGTCCATCAACCTATCGTATGAACACCCCCCGGCTTGCCCACTTTAATTCCCGGAGAACGTCATGTCCAAAATCCTGAAATCCGCTCTTCTTTTCATAGCTGCTAGCGCTATATCCACGGGCGCTAGCGCCCATATTGGCGCTGAAGTTCACGATCATGGCAGCTTCATGGCTGGTTTGCTGCATCCTCTGGGCGGTCTGGACCATTTACTGGCCATGCTGGCGGTGGGGCTCTGGAGTGCTGTCACCGCCCGGCGTGCTGGTCCCGCCTTGTTGTGGGGGCCTCTGGCATTCGCCAACATGCTGGTGCTGGGCGCCATGCTGGGCCTGCAAGGCGTAAACAGTGCCGCGGTTGAGCCTATGCTGGCGGTCTCTGTTCTGGTGCTGGGCCTGCTGGTGCTCACGCGCTGGGGCATTGGCGCTTTGGCTTCTATGGCATTGGTCGGCGGTTTTGCGGTGCTTCACGGCTTGGCCCACGGAGCCGAACTGGCCGCGACAGGCGACGCTTTCGCAGCGGTGGCTGGCATGTTCGCCACCACCATCGCACTGCACCTGATGGGCGTTGCTCTGGGCTGGACGCTGCGCGCTTCACCAGTATGGGCAACCCGCGCCACGGGTGCTGCCGTTGCAGCCTCTGGCGTGGCACTGCTGATGCAACTCGCTTGAAGGACGCACCATGATTCCCGGTGAACTGATTCTGGACGAGGGCGAACACGCGCTCAATACCGGCCGTCGCACGGTCACTCTGGTCGTGCAAAACACCTCGGACCGGCCCATTCAGGTGGGATCGCACTACCACTTTGCCGAGACCAACGGCGCGCTCGGCTTTGACCGCACTGCTGCTCAGGGTATGCGCCTGAACGTCGCCTCCGGCTCGGCCGTGCGCTTCGAGCCCGGCCAGCAACGCACCGTAGAGCTGGTGGATTTCGCTGGTGACCGGGTGATTTACGGCTTTCGCGGTTTAGTGCAAGGGAAACTCTGATATGGCAACCATTGGACGCCGCGCTTACGCGGAAATCTTTGGACCCACCACCGGCGATCGCGTGCGCCTGGCAGACACCGATCTGATCATTGAGGTCGAAAAAGACTACACCTTGAGCGCTGGCGCGTATGGTGAAGAGGTGAAGTTCGGCGGTGGCAAAACCATCCGCGACGGCATGGCACAAAGCCAGCGCACCAGAGCGCAAGGCGCGGTGGACTGCGTGTTGACTAACGCCCTCATCCTGGACCACTGGGGTATCGTCAAGGCCGACATTGGCCTCAAGGGTGGGCGCATTGCGGCCATCGGTAAAGCCGGTAACCCCGACACACAGCCCGGAGTGGACATCATCATCGGCCCGGGCACCGAGATCATCAGCTGCGAAGGCAACATTGTTACTGCGGGCGGTATTGACAGCCACATCCACTTCATTTGCCCGCAGCAAATAGAAGAGGCGCTTTCCAGCGGCGTGACCACCATGATGGGCGGCGGCACCGGTCCGGCCACCGGCACCTTTGCCACCACTTGCACCCCCGGCCCCTGGAACATTGAGCGCATGCTGCAGGCAGCAGATGCCTTCCCCATGAACCTGGGTTTTTTGGGCAAAGGTAATGCGTCGCTGCCCGCCGCGCTGCACGAACAAGTGAACGCCGGGGTGATTGGCCTGAAGCTACACGAAGACTGGGGCACCACGCCCGCCGCCATCAGCAACTGCCTGGACGTGGCGGACGAGACCGACACGCAGGTAGCTATTCACTCCGACACGCTCAACGAATCAGGCTTTGTGGAGAACACCATCGCCGCCACCAAAGGCCGCGGTCTGTGCGCTTTCCACACCGAGGGTGCGGGGGGTGGCCATGCGCCCGACATTCTGAAAGTGGTGGGCCAGGCCAACTTTTTGCCCAGTTCCACCAACCCCACCATGCCCTACACCCAGAACACGCTGGACGAGCATGTGGACATGCTGATGGTGTGCCACCACCTGGACTCTGCCATCGCCGAAGATTTGGCCTTTGCCGAGAGCCGCATCCGCAAGGAAACCATCGCGGCCGAAGACATCCTGCATGACCTGGGCGCGATTTCCATGATGAGCAGCGACAGCCAGGCCATGGGCCGGGTGGGCGAAGTGATCATCCGCACCTGGCAGACGGCCGACAAAATGAAAGCACAGCGCGGATGGCTTGCGAACCCGCAGCCGGCCGGCAGCGGGGTGCCCGAAGACAGCAGCCGCAACGACAACTTCCGCGCCAAGCGCTACATCGCGAAATACACCATCAACCCCGCCATCGCCCACGGCATCAGCCATGAGGTGGGCTCAATCGAGGTCGGCAAGTGGGCGGATCTGGTGGTCTACAAACCCGCTTTCTTTGGCGTGAAGCCCGCACTCATTTTGAAGGGTGGATTCATCGCCCACGCCGCCATGGGTGACCCGAATGCCTCCATCCCCACGCCCCAGCCGGTGCACTACCGGCCAATGTTTGGCAGCTTCGGCGGCGCGTTGCACCGCAGCTCGCTCACCTTTGTGTCGCAAGCCGGTCTGAATGCCGGCATCAAGGAACGCTTTGGCCTGGCCAAAAACGTGGCGGCGGTGAAGAACATCCGCGCCGTACGCAAGCAGCACATGATTCATAACAGCTACCTGCCCACCATGGAAATCGACGCGCAAACCTATAGCGTGCGCGCCGACGGCCAACTGCTGACCTGCGAGCCGGCGGTC
>CAJBMJ010000336.1 GCA_903954045.1 uncultured beta proteobacterium
CCCAGCAGCCCCACCAGCATGGAGGCGGCAATCAGCAGGCTTTGCGAGAAAAAGAACTGCGACAGCAGGCTGAAGAAACCCAGAAAAAAGATGACGAAGGTGTCGCGCCGGGCGCGCATTTCCAGGGTTTTGAGGGCCAGCAGCACGACGATGAACGTTACCCCGGCATCTCGCCCCATCAGCGTGCGGTGGCTCCAGAGCGTGGCCGCCGTGGCAAGAAGTAGCAGGCCTATCAGCCACAGGCGACCGGGCAGGACGCCTCCTGTCAGGGCGATGCGGCCCCGCCAGAGCAGCAAAAGCCCCGTCATGGCACTGCACCACAGTGGCAGGTGATCGGTTTGCGGCGCAATGATCCAGGCAATGACCGCAAGCAGAAACAGCGTGTCACGCGTTTCGCGCGGGAGTTGGCTCAATCGGGCCCACATATCAAGCCGCCTCCCCATACCGCGCCAGGGCTTGCAAGCACGCCCTTTTGTGGGCTTCACCCAGATCAGGCCCGATTTCCAGCGCGCCCAGGCGCAGGCCGTAGCGGGTGCCCTGCTTGTCGGCTAGCAGCACCCAGGCGCACAGTCGGGAGAGTTGCGCCTCCAGGGGCGACTGGCCAGTATTGCCGCCCGCTGCATAACCGGTGCGGCTGAGGTCCAGCCACAACTCGGATTGCTGGGCGTGCTGGGTGTCGCGACTCACCAGGTTGTCTGTTTTGGCGGCTTTTTTCCAGACAATGCTTTTCAGTGGATCGCCGCGCCGGTAGGGACGCACGCCGTCCCAATCGGTGCTGGGCGATTGGGCCGAGCTCAGCGCCGACCCGGGGCTGGGAAGGCCGGGTGGCAGCGGGGGAGGGTGGGGCTCCGGGGCGGGATAGACCAGCACCTGTGCAGCGGGCCGCCAAATCGTCCAGACCCGAAATGTGCCCAGCGGAAAGCGGGTTTCGGCGGTGAGCGTGGGCAAGCGCTGCAGCCCCCGGCGGGTGGCCTTGAAGCTTAGTTGGACCTTGCTGCTGCCCTGGGAAGGCACATCAGTCCAGCTCCAATGTTCGGTCCCCCAAACCGCCATGCCAATACCGTAACGTACCGACCGCTTCCGACTTGATAGTTGGATGCAAAATGGCACGCTAGCGCCCATGAATTGGGCATCAGGCGCTACCAAATGCATAGTAAGTCCGCGCAGGGTGCCGTGGCACACATGCATGCCCACAACGGCGCATCCGGCCAGAAGAAAGGTCAGTGCATAGCCCAGGTTGAGCTGGTAGTTGATGCTGGCAATCAGCAGCACCAGCAGTGTGACCGCCATCATCCAGCCGGGGCGCGTGGGCAGGATGTAAACACTGCGCTGGGTCAGCGTCACGGTGTCGCGCGGGGCAATGCGCGATTCAAACCAGGCTTGCAGCCTGCCGCGCAGCTTCATCAGGCGAGCGGCACGGCCTGCACCATGGCACGCACCTGTTCTTCGGCACCGCGGCCGCTGTCGGCGGCAGGAATCAGGCGGTGGGCAATGGACTGGGGAAGAATGGCTTGCACATCATCGGGCGCTACATAGCTACGCCCGCTCAGTAGCGCCTGCGCTTTGGCAGCCCGCAGTACCGCCATGCCTGCGCGCGGGCTCAGCCCCTGCAAAAACCACTGGCCGGAGCGGGTGGCTGCGATCAGGTCTTGCACATAGTCCAGCAGCGGGTCTGACGCATGCACCGCCAGCACTGCTTGCTGCAAAGCCTGCAATTCCCCAGGCTGAAGCAAGGCAGGCAGTTCGTCCAACAGCGAGCGCCGGTCTCGCCCCATCAACAACTCGCGCTCGGCGGCGCGGTCCGGGTAACCCAGCGAAATGCGCATCAAAAATCGATCCAGCTGGGATTCGGGTAATGCGTAGGTGCCAATCTGGTCCAGCGGGTTCTGCGTGGCAATGACAAAGAAGGGTTGGGGCAGGGGACGCGTTTCGCCTTCAATGGTGACCTGCTTTTCTTCCATGGCCTCGAGCAGGGCGCTTTGTGTCTTGGGGCTGGCGCGGTTGATTTCGTCGGCTAACAGCACCTGGGCAAAAATGGGGCCGGGGTAAAACACAAAGGCCTCTTTGCCACGTTCGTATACCGATACGCCAGAGAGGTCGCTGGGCATCAGATCCGACGTGAATTGCACCCGGGAGAATTGCAGCCCCAAGGTGCGAGCCAGGGCGTGGGACAGGGTGGTTTTGCCGACGCCGGGCACGTCGTCAATCAGCAGGTGACCGCCTGCCAGAAGGCAAGCCAGGCTGTCCTGGGTTTGGGCCGATT
Source organism: uncultured beta proteobacterium (assembly GCA_903954045.1). GTDB lineage: Bacteria > Pseudomonadota > Gammaproteobacteria > Burkholderiales > Burkholderiaceae_C > Allorhodoferax. Next base: position 2,264 of record CAJBMJ010000336.1, read on the forward strand.
TACCCACAATCACCGTGTTAAGCTGATTGCGAATGGCCGTGAGAGTGTGTTGAACATCCATGGCACAACGTTACCCGAAATTTATGCGTTAGAACTCCCATGGCAGTCAATTCCCGTATTTCCGCGCCGCGACCTATTGATGACTTCGAGGGCTGGATCGCCGCATTTACGCAGCCCACGGTGCTGATCGAGCTGGCGGTTCTGGCCGCTTGCGTGGCTCTTGCATGGACGCTGGTGATGGCATTGCGCAAGGCGCTGGGCCTGGACGAACAACGTTCCATCTGGTTTGGCAGCCGCAATATTGACGGCGTGCTGTTTCCGCTGCTTTTGTTGTGCCTGGGCTATGCGGCGCTGGCAGTGGCAAGCCGCTTCATGCCGGTGGCGGTGTTCAAGCTGGCCATTCCAGTGCTGATGTCACTGGTCGTAATTCGGGTGGGAGTGAAAGTATTGCAATCGGCGCTCACCCAGTCGCGCTGGGTCAAGGTGCTGGAGCAGACCATTTCCTGGCTAGCCTGGCTGGCAGTGGTGTTGTGGGTCAGCGGGCTGTTGCCTCTGATACTCAATGAGCTCGACCAGATCACCTGGAAGATAGGCGGCAGTACTTTGTCGGTGCGCAACATCATTGAAGGGCTGCTGACGGCCTGTGCCGTGCTGATATTCACGCTATGGATTTCTTCTGCCATCGAGGCTCGGATGCTGCGCTCTGCGACCGGTGGCGAACTGTCTTTGCGCAAAGCGGTGAGCAACGCAATCAGTGCGCTGCTGATGTTTGTCGGGTTGATCGTGGCGATGTCCGCCGTCGGTATCGATTTGACAGCTCTATCCGTGCTGGGAGGTGCCGTCGGGGTGGGTATTGGTCTGGGTTTGCAAAGACTGGCGGCCAACTATGTGAGCGGCTTTGTGATTTTGGCCGAGCGCAGCATGCGCATTGGTGATGTGGTGCGGGTCGACAACTTTGAGGGAAGCATTACCCAGATCAATGCGCGATACACCGTGATTCGGTCGAGTTCTGGGCGCGAATCCATTGTGCCCAACGAGTTGCTGATTACTCAGCGGGTGGAGAACCTGTCCCTTGCCGATGCCAAAGTGAGTCAGTCCACCATGGTTTCTGTCGCTTACGGTAGCGATGTGCAATTGGTGATTTCGCTGCTGACTCAGGCCGCGCTGGCGCAGGAGCGCATTCTCAGGGAACCGGCTCCTTCAGTCTTTCTGACCAACTTTGGCGCCGATGGACTTGAATTTACGGTGGGCTACTGGGTGGAGGAAATAGGGATAGGTGCCAACAGCCTGCGCTCGGACCTGAATCTGGCCATCCTGGCAACGCTGCAGGCAAACCATATCGAAATTCCGTTTCCGCAGCGTGTGCTGCATCAGCGCTGAAGCGAAGACTTCCGGTACTAAGGGAAATCCTGTATACAATTTATCAAATGGATTGTATACAGTTTGGGTGTTCTTGAACTTCCCATGAGGATTTCCGATGTCTGAATCTGTCCATCCCGTCGACGAGCGCTTAGCTCTTGGCAAACTGACCACACTGGGCTTGCAACATGTGTTGGTGATGTACGCCGGTGCTGTGGCGGTGCCACTGATCGTAGGGCGAGCGCTCAAGCTCAGCCCCGAACAGGTCGCCATGCTGATCTCCGCCGATTTGTTTTGCTGTGGAGTGGTCACCCTGATTCAGTCGCTGGGTGCCACCCAATGGTTTGGCATCAAATTGCCGGTGATGATGGGGGTGACTTTTGCCTCGGTGGCGCCCATGGTGGCGATGGCAGGCAGCATGCCCGGGGTGGAGGGGGCGGGGCTCATTTTTGGCTCCATCATCGGGGCCGGAGTGATCTCTATTCTGATTGCGCCGCTGATCAGCGGCATGTTGCGATTCTTCCCGCCGGTAGTGACCGGCACCATCATTGCGGTGATTGGTATCAGCCTGATGCGTGTTGGAATTAACTGGATTTTCGGCAATCCCTTTGGCCCGACGGCACCCAATGTAGTGAACCCGGAACATGCCAAGTGGCTGGCTGAAACTGCTGCCGCCGCAGGGGCTCCCGGTTCGGCCATTCCTGCAGTGCCCAAAGGTCTGGCCCTGGTTCCCAGTGTTCCCAATCCCAAGTACGCAGACCTGACTGGTGTGGGTATTGCGGCCCTGGTGCTGGTGTCCATTATGTTGATTGCCAAGTACGCCAAGGGTTTTGTGGCCAACATCTCGGTGCTCCTGGGTATCGTGATTGGTGGGGTGGTCGCCACCGCTATGGGGTTGATGAATTTCGACAAAGTGGGCAAGGCTGCCTGGTTTGATCTGGTGTTGCCCTTTGAGATCGCCTCACCCACCTTCGACCCTATCCTGATTCTCACCATGACCCTGGTGATGATTGTGGTGATGATCGAGTCCACTGGTATGTTTCTGGCATTGGGAGAAATGACCGGGCGCAATGTGGACCGCGCTGCATTGACTCGCGGTTTGCGCACCGATGCTCTGGGCACTTTGATTGGCGGTATCTTCAATACTTTCCCCTACACCAGCTTCTCGCAAAACGTGGGCCTGGTGGCGGTGACGGGTGTCAAGAGCCGTTTTGTGTGCGTGGCCGGAGGCATCATTCTGATTGTGCTGGGCGTGCTGCCAAAAATGGCAGCACTGGTAGAGTCTCTGCCGACAGTGGTGCTAGGTGGCGCTGGTTTGGTGATGTTTGGCATGGTGACCGCCACGGGCATTCGCATTCTGGCTGCGGTGGATTTCAAGACCAACCGTTTCAACGCTTTTGTGGTGGCTATCTCGATTGGCATCGGCATGATTCCGCTGATTGCCCCCAACTTCAAGCAATGGATGCCGCACAACCTGCATCCCCTGATCGAATCTGGCATTTTGCTGGCTTCCATTTCTGCGGTGTTGCTCAACCTGTTCTTCAATGGTGCTCAGGCCGATGCATCCGAAGCCGTGGCTGCGGCCAAGCAAGCCGACGCCCATTAAATTCTCTTTGGCGAAGAACGATCGGGCTGAGATATAATTTCAAAAAAGCACGATCGTTCTATTTTATCTTTGCGGCAGTTTCTCCAGCGGGAAGGCATAGGCGCATAGAATCAAACAGTTGACGTGCACGTCAAGTGATTTGCCTTTTCTATAACTATCTGGAGTCGCAGTAATGAAAGTCCTGGTCCCCGTGAAACGCGTAGTGGACTACAACGTCAAAGTCCGAGTGAAGACGGATGGAAGCGGTGTGGATATTGCCAACGTGAAGATGAGCATGAACCCCTTTGACGAAATCGCCGTCGAAGAAGCGGTACGCCTCAAAGAAAAAGGCGTTGCTACTGAAATCATCGCGGTCTCCTGCGGCGTAGCGCAATGCCAGGAAACCCTGCGTACTGCCATGGCCATTGGCGCGGACCGCGCCATCCTGGTCCAGACCGACGAAGAGCTCCAGCCTTTGGCTGTGGCCAAACTGCTCAACGCGCTGATCGCCAAAGAGCAACCTGGCTTGGTCATTTTGGGCAAACAAGCCATTGATGACGACTGCAACCAGACCGGTCAGATGCTCGCTGCGCTGGCAGACCTGCCCCAAGGTACTTTTGCCTCCAAAGTGGAAGTTGAAGGCGGCAAAGCCAAGATCACCCGTGAAGTCGATGGCGGTCTGGAAACCATCTCGGTCACCCTGCCAGCCATCATCACAACTGACTTGCGCCTGAACGAGCCCCGCTATGTGACTTTGCCTAACATCATGAAGGCCAAGAAGAAGCAGCTTGACACCTTCACACCGGCTGATTTGGGAGTCGATGTGACCCCCCGCATCAAGACCCTGAAAGTGTCCGAGCCACCCAAGCGCAGTGCCGGTATCAAAGTACCCGATGTCGCCACCCTGGTCTCCAAACTCAAAACTGAAGCGAAGGTGATCTAACCATGACAGCCCTTGTTATTGCCGAACACGACAATGCCTCCATCAAAGGTGCAACCCTTAACACAGTGACTGCAGCCTCCCAGTGCGGTGGGGAAGTGCATGTGCTGGTGGCTGGTCACAACGCGGGTGCCGCTGCCGCTGCCGCTGCCCAGATTGCCGGAGTCTCTAAAGTCATCCACGCCGACGCAGAAGGCCTGGCCCACGGATTGGCCGAGAACATGACGGCCCAGATCGTGGCCATTGCTGGCAACTACAGCCATTTGCTGTTCCCCGCTACGGCTTCTGGCAAGAACATGGCCCCCCGCGTGGCTGCCAAGCTCGACGTCGCCCAAATGTCGGACGTGACCAAGGTCATTAGCGCTGACACCTTTGAGCGTCCCATTTATGCGGGCAATGCCATTGCTACCGTACAAAGTACAGACGCCACCAAGGTGCTGACCGTGCGTACCACCGGCTTTGACCCCGCAGCATCGACCGGTGGCAGTGCTTCCGTAGAGACCACTGCAGCCCTGGCAGCCAATGCCAATGTGACTTACCTGGGCAGCGAGATTGTCAAGAACGACCGTCCTGAGCTGACAGCGGCCAAGATCATTGTGTCGGGTGGCCGTGCTTTGGGCTCCAACGAGAAGTTCATGGAAGTCATGACACCGCTGGCCGACAAGCTCGGAGCGGCCATGGGTGCCAGCCGTGCGGCGGTAGATGCGGGTTACGCCCCCAATGACTGGCAGGTGGGTCAGACCGGCAAGATTGTGGCTCCCCAGTTGTATGTGGCCTGTGGTATCTCCGGGGCTATCCAGCACCTGGCGGGTATGAAAGATTCCAAGGTGATTGTGGCAATCAACAAGGACCCTGAAGCTCCGATCTTCTCGGTGGCGGACTACGGGCTGGAGGCTGACCTGTTTGCTGCGGTGCCGGAACTCGTCAACGCGCTCTGATCAGATTCATCCAGAGGGCATCGCATGCGATGCCCTTTTTTTTCGTACAAATATCGCGGTTTTCAATTTAGAGATTTCAGGAGATTTCCATGAGCTACAAGGCGCCCCTCAAGGACATGCTGTTCAACATTGAGCATCTGGCCAACATCGCAGAAATTGCGCAGATTCCGGGCTTTGAGGATGCAGGTCTGGATACTGCTCAGGCCGTGCTGGAAGAAGCGGCCAAGTTCAACGAAGGCGTGCTCTCGCCCTTGAACTGGGACGGCGATAAGAACCCCACCAGCTGGAAAGATGGCGTGGTAACGGCCACGCCGGGCTTCAAGGAAGCTTTCAAGCAGTTTGTAGACGGTGGCTGGCAGGGATTGCAGCATCCGGCCGATTTCGGTGGCCAAGGTTTGCCAAAGACCATCGGCTCGGTCTGTGGCGAAATGCAAAACTCGGCCAATATGAGTTTTGCGCTGTGTCCGCTGCTCAGTGACGGTGCGATCGAAGCCTTGCTGACGGCTGGCTCTGACGAGCTCAAGGCCACATACCTGGAAAACCTGATTGCCGGTAAGTGGACTGGCACCATGAATCTGACTGAGCCGCAGGCTGGTAGCGACCTGGCAGCAGTGCGAAGCCGTGCAGAACCGCAACCTGATGGCACCTACAAAGTGTTTGGCACCAAGATCTTCATCACCTGGGGCGAGCATGACATGGCGGAGAACATCATCCATCTGGTGCTTGCGCGCGTCAGCGGTGCGCCAGAGGGTGTCAAGGGCATCAGTCTCTTCGTCGTGCCCAAATTCATGGTCAGCAAAGACGGTTCTTTGGGTGCCCGCAATGATGTGCATTGCGTTTCCATCGAGCACAAGATGGGTATCAAGGCCAGTCCTACGGCTGTGCTGCAGTACGGTGACCATGGCGGTGCCATCGGATACGTGGTGGGCCAGGAAAACCGCGGTCTGGAGTACATGTTCATCATGATGAATGCGGCCCGCTACGGCGTGGGCGTGCAGGGCATTGCCATTGCCGAGCGTGCCTACCAAAAGGCGGTGACTTTCTCCAGGGATCGCGTACAAAGCCGCCCGGTAGACGGATCACTATCGAGTGCTGGCCCCATCATTCACCATCCGGATGTGCGTCGCATGCTTATGACCATGCGGGCCTACACCGAGGGCTGCCGCGCCCTGGCCAGTGTGGCTGCCAGCGCCTACGATGCCGCGCACCACCACCCCGACTCTGACACCCGTAAAGTCAATCAGGCTTTCTATGAATTCATGGTGCCCCTGGTCAAGGGTTACAGCACGGAAATGAGCCTGGAAGTGACATCCCTGGCGGTGCAGGTGCATGGGGGCATGGGTTACATCGAGGAAACTGGCGTCGCACAGTACTACCGTGATGCCAAGATTTTGACCATTTACGAGGGAACCACAGCCATTCAGGCCAATGACCTGGTGGGCCGCAAAACCTCGCGTGATGGTGGACAAACCGCCAAAGGCATCGCAGGGCAGGTGGAGACCACCGAGGCCGACTTGCTCAAGAGCGGTACTGCCGATGCATTGGCCGTCGCCAAGCGGTTGAAGGCTGCGCGCGAAGCATTTTTGGATGTAGTTGGCTTCGTGGCTGGCAACTCAAAGGCCAGTCCCAACGCGGTTTATTCAGGCAGCGTTCCTTACCTGATGCTGGCTGGCAATCTGATGGCGGGCTGGCAAATGGCACGTGCCCTGCTGGTGGCGCAGGAACAGTTGGTAGCGGGCAACGATGCTGCATTCATGCAAGCCAAGATCACGACAGCACGCTTCTACGCAGACCACATCTTGAGCAAGGCGCCGGGTGTACGTGACAGTATTGTGGATGGCGCCGACAGCGTGACTGCGCTGGCACTGGATGCATTCTGATACATCCGTTTTTTCAGGATTGCTATTGAATTGGTAGCTGACTGTGCAATAAGTACGGGCGCTACCAGCAATATTCTCATTAAACTAGAGGAGACACTATGTCCAAACTGCCATCGCCACTGGACCGTTTGCCGTTTCCGGTTATCGGCTCCCCGCTGTTCATCATCAGCAATCCCAAGTTGGTGATTGCCCAGTGCATTTCAGGCGTGGTGGGCTCTATGCCTGCCTTGAACGCCCGCCCTGCTGAGCAACTGGAAGAGTGGTTGATCGAGATCACGCAAGCTCTTTCAGCCTTTAACCAAGCTAACCCTGACAGGCCAGCAGCTCCCTTTGCTATTAACCAGATCGTGCACAAGAGCAATGACCGGCTGGAGCACGACATGGCCATGTGTGTGAAGTACAAGGTGCCCATCATCATCACTTCATTGGGTGCGCGGGAAGACATTTACGCTGCTGCCCACTCCTACGGCGGTGTGGTGTTGCATGACATCATCAACAACAAGCATGCCCACAAGGCCATTGAAAAAGGCGCGGACGGCCTCATTGCAGTGGCTGCTGGAGCCGGTGGCCATGCGGGGGTGAAAAGTCCGTTTGCACTGATTCAGGAAATTCGGCAGTGGTTTGACGGTCCGGTGGCCTTGAGCGGCTCTATCGCCACCGGCGGCGCTGTGTTGGCGGCACAAGCCATGGGTGCGGACTTTGCCTACATCGGTTCGGCCTTTATCGCAACCGATGAGGCCCGTGCAGCAGACGCCTACAAGCAAGCGATTGTGGACAACGACTCGGATGAAATCGTCTACAGCAATCTCTTTACAGGCGTGCACGGCAACTACCTGGCTCCCAGCATTCGCGCAGCGGGCCTGGACCCTGCCAATCTGCCGGAGAGCGACCCCAGCAAGATGAATTTTGGCGGCAACTCAGCCAAAGCATGGAAAGAAATCTGGGGTTGCGGGCAGGGCATTGGTGCCATCACCAAAGTGCAGAGCACGGCAGATTTTGTAGCACAGCTCAAGAGAGAATACGCCGCGGCGAAGGCCAGCCTTTTGTCAGCCTGAACCTAACTGGGCCAGGTAGAGCCATGCTCCGGCACCATGGCCCGCCAGCCGAGCTCATGCTGGATGCGGGAGCGCAAGGCATCTGAGGCCTCTAGGTCGCCATGGACCACATAGACCTGATCTGGTGCTTGCGGCATGGTTCTCAGCCACGCCAGTAGCTGGTTGGCGTCCGCATGGGCAGAGGCAGATTGCAACTGCACCACCTCGGCTTGCACGTCAACATCGCGTCCGTGGATACGCAAGGTCTTGGCACCGCTGGCCAAAGTTGCGCCGCGCGTTCCTGGAGCCTGAAATCCCGTCAGGATGATCATATTGCGGTGGTTACCCGCGTGGTGTGCCAGGTGGTGCAATACCCGTCCACCCGTTGCCATGCCACTGGCAGAAAGAATCACCATCGGTCCGTGGCGACCCGCCAGTGCCCGTGACTCATCCGTGCTGTTGATCATGGTGGCACTGTGGGTCAGTGCACGTGATGCATGGGCGTTGAGCCGGTGCTTTCCCAAATGGTGCTCAAACAGGTGGGTGGTGTGAACCGCCATGGGACTGTCCAAAAACACCGGCAAGGAACGCGGAATTTCACCGCGTTCCTTGAGCTGCGCAATGGCATGCAGCAGGGCCTGTGCCCGGCCCACCGCAAATACGGGCACCACGGCCACACCACCGCGTGAAGCCAAGCGGGTCAGGGCCGGTGCCAGTTCGGCCTCAATATCCTCTTTGGGATGAAGGCGGTTTCCATAGGTGGATTCAATCAGAACCGTATCGGCTGCCGGAGCGTGGTCCGGCGGGTTCATCAGGGTGTCGTCCGGTCGCCCAAGGTCGCCCGAGAACAGAATGCGGCGCCCAGCGACTTCCAGCAACACACTACAGGCTCCCAAAATGTGGCCCGCAGAGCTGAAGGTGACACGCCATCCCTGTATGGGTTGAAAGGTGATTCCGGTTTCTACCGTCTTGATCAAGGGCAGGCAATCCAGCGCATCCTGGCGCGTGTACAGCGCCAATGCAGGGGAGTGTTTGGAGAAACCATGCCGGTTGGCGAACAAGGCGTCCTCTTCCTGAATGTGTCCGCTGTCAGGCAGCAGGATACGACACAGGTCGCGTGTGCCGGTGGAAGCGAATACGTGCCCGGCAAACCCTTCTTTGGCCAACAAGGGCAAATAGCCACTGTGGTCGAGGTGGGCATGGGTAAGAACCACGGCATCCACCTGATGGGGGGCAACTGGCAAGGGTGTCCAGTTGCGCAAACGCAGTTGCTTGTAACCCTGAAACAGCCCGCAGTCCACCAGCAGGCTCTGGTCGCCATAGCGCACCAGATACTTGGAACCGGTCACCGTGTTGGCTCCGCCGAGGAAAGTGATGTTGACACCCATGGCTAACTCCTTAAACAAAAAATGCCGCTTGGTTTCTTATAGACCAAGCGGCATGATTTGGATTATTTTCCTGAAAATAAGCTGGCTGCAATCAGCTAAAGAAGCTCCGCAATCTGTCAGTCCAGCTATCGCCCGACGGGGAGTGCTTGCTGCCACCTTTCTTGAAGGACTCATCCAGCTCGCGCAACAACCTGCGCTGATGCTCGCTTAATTTGACAGGCGTCTCCACCGCAATGTGGCAATACAGATCACCAGGGTAGCTGGAACGCACGCCCTTGATACCTTTGCCACGCAGTCGGAATTGCTTGCCGGTCTGGGTGCCTTCAGGAATATCGATGGCAGCCTTGCCCGAGAGGGTTGGCACGTCAATCTCTCCACCTAAGGCTGCTGTCACCATACTGATCGGCACTGAGCAGTGGATGTCGTCCCCGTCGCGCTCAAAGATGTCGTGTTTCTTGAGGCGAATTTCGATGTACAGATCGCCCGGCGGCCCGCCGTTGGTGCCAGGCTCCCCATTGCCTGCGCTGCGAATGCGCATGCCACCGTCGATACCCGCTGGAATTTTGACTTCCAGGGTTTTCTGGCGCTTGATTTTCCCCTGACCACTGCAGGCAGTACAAGGCTCTGGAATGACTTTGCCATTCCCACGGCAGGTAGGGCAGGTTTGCTGAACGCTAAAGAAACCCTGGCGCATCTGCACGGAGCCCGAGCCATTACAAGTTCCACAGGCTTTGACCTGAGTGCCAGGCTTGGCACCCGTGCCCTTGCAGGTTTCGCAGTTGTCCCAGCTGGGGATGCGGATTTGTGCATCCTTGCCGCGCGCCGCTTCTTCAAGGGTGACTTCCATCGCGTAACTGAGGTCGCCGCCGCGATAGACCTGACGGCCACCACCACCCGCGCGCCCACGTTGTTGGCCAAACATGTCGCCAAAAATATCACCAAAGGCTTCGGCGAATCCTCCGTAGCCCTCGCCACCCGCAGCTCCACGGTTGGGGTCCACACCAGCGTGTCCGTACTGGTCATAGGCCGCCCGCTTTTGCGCGTCCGAAAGCATCTCGTACGCCTCTTTGGCCTCTTTGAATTTTTCTTCAGCCGCCTTGGACGCATCTCCCTGATTTCGATCAGGATGGTGCTTCATCGCCAACTTGCGATAGGCTTTTTTGATGTCTTCGTCTGAGGCGTTTTTGGCTACGCCCAGAATTTCGTAATAGTCTCGTTTGGCCATGATGTATCTGCGCCTGCTGGCAACCCTAAACAACACAAAAACCGCGTTGAGTCACCGAGGTGTTCAACGCGGCGCGCTTTGGCGTGTGTCGCCGCGGGCGATCAGCCTTTTTTGACTTCCTTGACTTCTGCATCCACCACATTGTCGTCTTGTGGTTTAGAAGATTGACCACCACCCTGGTGTTCACCAGAAGGCCCGCCTTCTGGGGCTGCACCTTCAGCCGCCTGCTTGGCCTGCATGTCGGCGTACATTTTTTCACCCAGCTTCTGGCTGGCTGCCATCAGCGCTTCGCTCTTGGACTTGATGGCATCCTTGTCGTCGGTCTTCAGGGTGTCTTCAAGGTCCTTGATCGCTGCCTCGATCTTCTCTTTTTCGCCAGCGTCGAGCTTGTCGCCGTACTCGGTCAGGCTTTTCTTGACGCTATGAACATTGGCATCAGCCTCATTTTTGGCCTGTACCAGCTCCAGCTTTTTCTTGTCGTCGGCCGCGTTAAGTTCGGCGTCCTTAACCATCTGCTGGATTTCAGCTTCCGACAAACCGGAGTTGGCCTTGATGGTGATCTTGTTTTCCTTGCCGGTGCCCTTGTCTTTCGCGCCTACATGCAAGATACCGTTGGCGTCGATGTCAAAAGAAACTTCACTTTGCGGCACGCCACGGGATGCCGGTGGAATGCCTTCA